>JBHLNL010000193.1:0-5554 GCA_048941605.1 Promethearchaeota archaeon
CATCAAATAATTTCTCTTTTATGTCATATTATGAAATCCAAAAAATGCCTAAAAATAAAAACTATTATTTTTATTACTTTCAAAAAAAATTAGTAAATAAAAATATTTAATAATTTCAGAGATAATTAAATATTATTAATCTAATAACACACAGGGTTTTGTATTGTTTCATGCTATTTATATTATATTATATAAAAACATAAAAAAATGTATTTAAAATGAGGAATAAAAGAACTAGGATAAAAAACAGGATAAAATTACTTGGCATTCTCTTATTCACTATAATTCTGCCGACTATTATTGGTACACAATTATTTGCCAATTTTAATGGAATTATAAATAACATAGATCATAAAAACGGTGAGCAAGCTCCCAAAGACAAATTAGCTCTCTCTAGTCCTTCAAGTAGTCTTCCTAATGCTGATTATTTTAATTATTACAAAGTTATAACTATTGATCATACAAAAGTAAGTGGATCAGTAGATCATCAAAACTTTCCAGTTTTAATTTCTATTATTGACTCAGACTTAAAAGTGAAGGCTCAGACAAGTGGTGATGATATCGCTTTTGCTAATAATACAAACTGGTTAGATTATGAAATAGAATTATATGATCCTCTTTATAGTGGTACAGAAGCTCGACTAATCGCATGGGTTCGGCTTCCTTTGTTATCTACTTCTATGGATACTAATATATTCATGTTTTATGGCAACTCCACTATAGGATCCCAGGAAAATCCGATAGGAGTCTGGGATGCCAATTATGATGGAGTATGGCATTTAAAGGAAGATCCCGGTTTTGGGGGCACAGCACAAGATTCAACTTCAAATAATAACGACGGCACTGCTTTTAATATGGAGGCACAAGATCAAATACAAGGGCAGATTGATGGTAGTTTTAGGTTTAATGGAATAAACGAATATGTAAGTGTTGGTAATGTTGGACCAGAAATAAAAACTATTGAACTTTGGATGAACCCTGATACTTTAACTGCTTCTAATGGGCAAACTACTACAGGTTATCAAAATCCAACAGCAACTGGAGAAACTTATAATGATTGGACAAATCCAACTTACGCATACTTTAGTGATAACTTTAGAGCATCAATATTCGGTTTTCCAGATTCTCAAGATTATTATAATTTTTCTTTTAATATACCTATTAATGCTTTAATTTCAGGAATTCAAGTTTCTATTGAGGGAAGATCTGGAAGCCCTGGTACATCTAGTGTTAGAATTTCTCTTTCATGGGATGGGGGGAATTCTTATACTAATTATTACCAACTAAATTGGTATAGTACTACGGATCAATATCAATCAGCAGGAGGATCAACAAATAATTGGGGTAAATCTGGAGGATGGTCACCTTCTGAACTTAATAATGCTAACTTCAGAGTTTTGTTGGATGAATCTGGTAGTGTAGCTCTGCAAGTTGATCATCTTAGAGTAAGAGTTTATTATTCACTGCCTAGTGACTTACCAGTGATTGAATTAAATAGTAATGCTCAACTCTCAATTGATAAAGATAATGCTGAAATAAAAGCTATAAACTTTCCAGGAACTACATCTATTTATGTTAATGGAACAACTGAGAATAAGGTTAGTATAGGAAGCTGGTATCATGTAGTAATTACCGATACAACTGGAGTTGATGCTTCAGCATTTTATATTGCTAGAAATTCATCACAATATTATGATGGTATCATCGATGAGGTTCGTCTTTCTAAATTGATTTACTCATCAGATTGGATTATAACAGAATATAATAACCAATATGATCCAGACAGTTTCTACTTTATTAGTGAAGAAAGATCCCCTTTAACTGATATTCAAGTTAATGCTCTTGATTTGTATGGTAATATTATTCCAAATGTAAATATCTCTATGATCAAAGATAATAAAATTATTAAGAGCAAGATAGCAGATACTAGTGGGTCTGTTTTGTTTGATAACATAATTTCAATAGAGGATAAATATAATTTCAGCGTATCAATGACATCAAATATATATCCTTATAACTCTATAATTATTAATAGAACGTCTGAAGCAATCCTAATAGAAGGCGCATTTCAAATAATTAATCTAATATGCAATATTTCTAGGAATATCTTTAGTGTAGTTGACCTCGATGGAATGCCTCTTGATTCTGGTTGGGTAATAGTTGGTAATTACACAGATCCAATTCAAAATTGTACGATTGATAATACTGGACATGCAACATTTCGATGGTTGAATAATACTGCTTATAATTATACTGTATGGTATCGTGATGTTAATTATAAGCCACATGAAATTATTGTAAGTACAGGAGATATACTTAAAAGCCAATATAATTCGGAAATTAATGTAACTACAATCTTAACAACAGTTAATTTTACGCTTCTTACACAGGATAGTCCTCAACCTGTTGATGGTGCAAAATTAATACTTGGTAATCTTAACTCTGGTGAAAATATAGTAAATTTAACTACAGATTTAGCTGGAAAAGCAACGCTTAGGTGGGTAAATTCCTCCAGTATTAATTCCAATTATTCTTTAGAAGTTAGCTTTTATGGAAAATTATGGGATTTTGAAATAGTCGCTCTTATGACTGGAGTGACAAGTAAGGCTAATTTTTCCGTGAAAGCAAAAGCAGCTTATAATATCAGTATTATTCTTGCTCCAACTGAGTTAGAAAAATTTGAATCATTATTGGTAAATTTAAATCCAATAACCAATATACAAGTTGAATGGGGAGCAAAAATAACATTAAGGGCTTTATTCAACATAACTAAAGTACCTTCCGGGTATGAAAATTTTACAGGTCCAACTTATGCAGAACCAATGTCATGTAAAATATTTGAAGGATCAATCCTCATCTTTTCCAAAATAATGCCAATAGAAGAGGATTATATCGGAAGACATAAAATGGAACTTGAAACGGCTAATTTAGAATCAGGGAAAGTTTATTTAATTAGAATACTAGCTCAAAAGCCTGGATATGTTTTACCTCCAGATATTATTATGTCACTTTACCTATTAGAAAATGAATTAATAGTAAATCAATCAGAAAATGATGATACACCTGAATCAGTATACTGGCAAGATATAGCTTATATGTCATTAAAGCCCTATGGTATAATTTCTGAAGATTTTAATATTGAATATAGTATAGACGCTAACAATACATTTAAATTTTCGATTCCAAGTATTTCCAATGAGTGGGTTTTATCTCGAATAGTGTTTAATGTCTATAATGTGACTTTTGGAGTAGATAATGAAGAAAAAATAAATCTAAACATTACTGATGATTTTGGTGTAAAGCATAATTTTGATTCAAGTTGGGATCACTATTATCATAGTCAATACGCAAATAATGGAAGTTGGAGTTATTTAGAAGTCAGTTTAAATAAAGGGGAAGTAACTAGTGGTGATACTTTTAATTTTACATTTGATGGGACTTTTGTAGGAGATATCGATATCATTGCTACCTCTTATTATATTAGAGACAAAATTAATGTTCAATATTCAAAATTCAATATAACAGATACTCTATCGATTTTAACCATGCCTGAAGGTTGGGCAATTCAGAATATAACTTTTCTAATCTATGATTGTTATAACTATTCAGCAGGAACTAAAGCAAATTTATCTACTTTAACGAATCTAAATATCATTACTAATGAAGGGTATAAATATTCATTAAATGAAGGAGATAGTAATGGAAATGGAATTCTAACTATAGAAGATCGAATAATTTATCCCTTAGATGACCAATTCTTATTCAATATTGATGCTAATGGAAATATTACTTTTAATGTTATGATTAAAATTGAATACATCCAAGAATTTTTTCAATATCAATATCTTGAAAACATTAATATCTCAAAAACAGAAAGTAATTTTATCAAAACAGACACTTTTCAAGTTAAATTTATTGAGAAAGAGTGGGTTGAGGATTATGCAACTTTACGGTTTAGTGGAATAGCTTCCGGTCTCGAGAAGTACCTTCCATCCGAAATAGATATGACTATTTCAATTAATGGTCAAACATTTAATATTGAAGATTTTGCTGAAGGAGAAGGTATCTTTTCTTTAATGGGTTTTGAAAAAGATTCGATATTAACAGCCATTATAGAAATAAACCCATTTTATTCTGTTACATTTAATCTTTCATTCATGATGCATTATTTAAGAACTGAGATCTATGAAACAAAAGGAATAATTTCGTATTCTGTATTAGAGAATCCTGCAATATATGGAACAGTACAGTTTTATGAGGATTTGGACTGTTATCTTCAACCTATAAATACATCTTTACTAAATGCATATGAATACACTATAAGATTTACTATGAATAAAGAAAATTATATATCGGCATCAAAAGATTTGAATTTGATAGTATTAAATCGTTTAACAATGCTAAACGGAACTTCTGGATTCTTTAGAAAAATTGAAAATATTTACGTTAATGATGCGGTTAATTTTACATTTTCTTACACTGACGTTATGAAGGGGACTAACATTGCTGATTTAACAGCTGCATATTATATTTGGGAGAAATACGACATTGAAGGTAATATAATTGCCAGTGGACAAGGAAATTTAATCCCAACAATCGACAATTTATACGTTTTAGATTTAGATACTGAAAATTTAACTATCGGAGATTATTTTCTAATCCTTACTATAGGTAAAAAAAATTATGAATATAAAAATGCCATGATTTCTTTAACTGTTAATAAAAGAATAATTGATTTTGTTCTCAATGACGGAATTACCCAAATAAATGTTAAACAAGGAGAAATTGCTGTTTTAAGATTAGAATTAACAGATCGTACTAGAGGTGGGATTCCTTTAGAAAATGCAACAGTTCTATTGAGTATAATGGGGAATGAATATGAATTTGAAATAGCTGGACCTGGTATATATATTTTTAATTTTCATACAAGCAATATCGATACATTTTTTAATCCAAAAACATTTACAGGGAAAATAAATATTACTAAAGAGGATTATATCTCTGAGGAATTTAGTATTACTATTGTCGTAGGAATGGAGGAAATCTTTCCTGGTATGCCAATCTTTTATTTCATATTGATCGTCTCTACAACTCTAGGGTTAATTGGTAGTATTGTAGCATATAGAACATATAAACGCTCTAAAATTCCTACATTTGTGAAAAAAGTTAGAGAAATGAAAAAAATTATTGATAGCGGTAAGACCATTCAAGAAGAGCTTTTATATCGAGACAAAGAAGCCTTTATAGGAGAAATAGTAAAAAATAAATGGGAAAAACTTGGATTATCATTAGAAGAGATTTTTGGGATTACCATTAAGAAAGATAAAAAAGAATATAAAACCAGAAGAATGATTTCTGGAGCGACTAGAACTCATGACAATAAACCACTTGGATTATTATTTATGAAATGGGATGAAAAAATTGGTACTGAAATTTTAGTCAAATATCCTGAAGATATCAAAATTTCATCAAAAAGTTTAATGCAAGTATATAGCACACATGAATATAGTGGTGAGAAAGGGGTTATCACATTAATTACAGAATCACTAAATAT
>JBHLNL010000034.1:0-24158 GCA_048941605.1 Promethearchaeota archaeon
ATTGTTGGGATTTTGCTCATCGTAATAAAATAAATTTGGTACATCTTCGTAAAGTTTTACAACACTAATAAATTTCTCTGGAATAAACTTTTCTAAAGGTACTTCCAGAAAAGCTTTTATTAAACGTTTATCTTTTAAGATTTCGTTTAAAATTAAAGAGTCTACAAGTCTTTTTTTCTTTAACTTTAATCTTTCTTTAAATCTTTCGTTTTTGTCCAAATTTATCAACCTTTAATACTAAAAATTAATAATAATTAATACTAAAAAACTTTATCATAATATTTATTAAATGTCTTAATAGGGTTCTATTGATATGATGGTTTTAGATATTGAGAATTTAAAAGACGCGAGAATAACATTAACTCTAATTTTTATTAATATTCTGAGTTTTTTCTTATTTGTTTTTGCTTTGCCCGATGTTCTCATAATTTTTGTTCAAATCAATAGAAATATAATAAATGATTTTGAGTTCTGGAGATTATTTACATCTATTTTTATGCATGCTAATCCGACTCATCTTATTTCTAATATGTTTGCACTCTTATTGTTTGGTGCTACTGTAGAAACTAATAAAAATATTACAAAAATACAATATTTAATAATTTATTTTAGTTCAGGCTTGATTGGAAATCTGTTTTCATTATTCCTTCTCCCATTAAATTCAATTAGTTTAGGGGCTTCAGGGGCAATTTTCGGTTTAATAGGAGTTGCATTCATAATGGTGGCAACAGATTATCAACCACTTCTATTTCTTTCTCTGATTTATGTATTCTTTTTCATTTTAACTTCTTTTACTCCTGGTATTAACTATTGGGCTCATCTTTTTGGTTTATTAGGAGGAATTCTATTTGGCTATTTCTATTATAAAAAAAGAAGAAAGAACAAATTTGTTTATTGAATTTTTCAGTATTCTTTGTTTTTCAGAAATTCCTATTATGATTTTTTCTTTTTTTTATTTTCTTTAAATGCCAATTCCATAGTAAAATCTTTTGGGCAAAGACTATTTATTATGCAAATTTCACATTTTGGACGAATTGGCACGCATATTTGTTGTCCAAACCTTACAAATAATCTATTTAATTTTAACCAGAGCTCCTTCGGAATTTCAATCTTTAATGCTCCTTCTGTACTGAAAGGGTTTTTTGTTTTTACCCAACCTAATCTATTGCTTATGCGGTGTACGTGTGTATCTACAGGAATAGCAGGTACTTTAAAAGCATATACTAATACACAATTTGCAGTTTTGCTTCCCACACCGGGGAAGGTAATCAAATCGTCATAATTGTCAGGGACTTTACCATTATATTTTTCAACCAAGATTTTTGATACTTCTTTAATACGAGCAGCTTTGACTTTATAAAATCCTGAACATTTTATTAGATTTTCTAGATCCTCAACATCTGCTTCAGCAATAGTTTTAGGAGTACTATATTTAGCAAATAATTTATCAGTCGCCATTCTTGTATTAGCATCTTTTGTTCGCGCTGATAAGATTGTTGAAATTAAGATTTTAAAAGGATCTTGTTCTTTTCTTGCTAATTCATCTAAATGAGCTTCTCCTTCTAATTGTATTTCGATTTTATCTAAAATTTCTTTATAGCTCATATTTTTCATCTTTTCTCCAATACAAATAATTTTCTTTTCACAATTTGCCCTTTTTTAGCATCAATTAAATTTTTTATCTGCTTTTTGCGAAATTTAAGTTTCGGGTTAGACTTATTGTTAATCCTAACAATATCTAACATAGGAATCAGCTTAAAGTTATTTTTATTCGCTAAGTTCTCAATATTCACTTGTACGTCATCTCCATCTAAAGTACTTATAATTGGAGAAATAAAACAAATTCTTGAGTTAGGTTTTAAAATTTTGTATGCTTCCTTGAAGAAATTATCATATAAAGGAGTCAATTCTTTCTCTATTATTTCTCTGGCTTTTAAATAATATGGTTTTTCAGTATAAAATGGACCAAATTCTGGTTCTGTGCATATACCATCAAAAAAATAGGATTCGAATTTATGAGACAAGCTTCTTGCATCTTGTTTTATTATTCTTTGATGAGTAAATGGAGGTATTTCTTCTTCTAATAAGTCCAATAACCAATGTATATTTCGGATAGTATTATTTACTTTCTTTAAATCATTATCTGAACCGTAGATTTGAAAATCTTGTAAGATTGCAAACAATGCAATTGTTCCATTTCCAACAAAAGGATCTAATATTTTCTTACTCTCTCTGTTTTCAAATAGATTCAAAAAATTTAACATAATTAAAGCTAACTTTGGAGAAATAGAACTTTTAAATTCTTTATGAGGTCTTTTTTCATCAATCTCTTTTTTAAAATTTGGGTCATCAGTTGTAAATGTCCTTGCGAGATATACACCTTCTTCTGTAAAACCAAAAATTATTTCTGCTCTGTTTTCATTAAGAAGGTCATATTTGATTAAATGATGAGGAAAAATTGGATTCAAATTACCTGAAATGATATTTTTTTCAGGATACTGATAATATAATGCTTTTTCCGCACCCTTTTGTTTAAGAATTTCCATAATTTCTTTATTTAGAAATGGCAAAAAATGTTTCACTAATACTTCAGAATAATACATATCATCATAAAGATTAGGATAAATTGAAACAGCAAAGAACATACTTTCATAGACTTTTGGAAATATCCCATTTTTCCCAATTATATTGTTTTCGATAATATCATTGATCTTCTTTCTGGTTTTCTCCACAGATTTGAAATTCTGCATTTGAGTTGGAAAGGCTTCTTGGATTGTATTAATATCAATAAAATCAAAAATCTTTGAAATTTTTTGACATCCTCCAAGATTGAATTGAATCTCCATCAGTTTATTAATATAATGTGGATCCTGATGCAAATCCTCGAATTCAACTATTGCTATATTCGCAGAATAATCGATTATCCTTCCTTTATACTTAGAATATTTAAGATAGTTATCCAATTCTGCTAAGGATAATTGCCAATTAGACCCTAATACAAAGATAAATCTTTCCATGAATATAATAAAAATTATTACTAAAAAATATAATAATAGATCAAATTTGTATTTTGGGTTTAATTCTTATGCTTCTTTTCCAGCCATTCTTTAAAGGCTATCGTAGCTTTACCTCTCCAAATTGCCTTTTTGGGAAATCCTTTTTCAAAGTCGATAATATCCTGATCAGAATATTCCACTTTTTCCTCGCCCTCAATATCATCTTCTTCCTCTAAGTCTATAGAAATTTCGTATTTCTCTCCTGTGATATCTTCTAAAGCACTCATAATCTCTTCAAGATCTTCTTTCTTTCTTTCAATTACAGGGACTTTTTCCAATACATGATCCTCGGTAGCTTCTTCTTGTTTTGCTTCTTTAGTGGATTTTTGATATGCTTTTTTCTTTTCTAATCGCTCGAGTCTTAATTGTTTTATTTCCTTGATAATTTCTGAATAATTATCCTTAAAATATTTTAGACTTACATTAATTAGATCAGAAAAATTGTCCCAATTCTCTTCCTTTACAACATTTTCCCCCCAATAATATAAATCAAGGTTTAATTCGACTGTTAAAGCTTTTCCCTCAGAATTTAAGCTTCCTATCAAAAAATTCAAAATGTTAGCAATTAAAATATCATTATCAAATGAAGAAAAACCATACTCCCGAGCAAGAGATGAAAATATGCTAAAATTTCCAAAACCTACAACTTTCCCTTTATAATATTCTACAACAACCATCAATGGAATTTTAGGACTGTCTTCTTCAACCCAATATTCTCCATCAAAGCGTTTGTGCCAACAATTTAAACCTGCTTTTAACACCCATTCAATTTTTACATTTTTCTCATCTTCAATAAAATCTAAGATTTTAATTGAACAGGAACTTGAAAAAACAACCTTCTTAATTTGTTCTGTGATTACATGAGGTTTAAATTTAGTAATAATAGGTCTTTTTTGCAGATTTACATAATTCACTGAGTCATATATCTCATCAGAAACAAACTCGAATCCAAATTTCCTAGTTAAATCGTTTAAATTAGTTCCATTTGTATAATCTCCTCCTGTTGAACTTACAATTAAAAGACTTCCTCCATTTTTCACATAACTTTCAAGTATCTTAATCTCATTAGGCTGTAATTTTGTGTTTTTTGGAGTTGATAGAATTATTGTATTGTATTTCTTCAATTCATCAACTGAATTAAAACCTGATTCAATTTTGCCTATTTTAAATCCAGATGAAAATAAAAATTGAGTAAATTCACCAAAACTAGATGATTCTAAGGCTAAAATGTTATTATGGCTATAATCTAAGCCTAGTGTAGCTTTACCATTCAATTTTATTCTTACCCTTTAATTTTAAAATTAAAAAAAATTGGTTCACACTTCGTACTTCTCTTTAAGATATATTTCTTCTATTCTATAAATAAAATTATCTAATTTTTTAATATTAATATATCTAAAACAATATGGTATAGGTTTGGACCATAACTCTTAACTAACCTATATGATTTTAATTCACAATTAAAACTTCCTTTTTTAGCGATTTCACTGAATTCTTTGAATAGCACAAGATATTTGTCTTTCTCATTCACTCCTTCATAATGTATTATTGTTCCATGGTCACTAACTAATGTTAGAGCTTCTTTAATATATTCTTTTGGAGCTGGAAAAACACCCATGATAACTCTGTTAGCCTTAATTCCAGAGTCACTAAGTTTTACAACTTCTACTTTACAATCTCCATTGATAGGGATAATTTTATCTTCTAGATGATTTATATTTATATTTTCCACTAAAAATTTATATGATTCCGGATTAAGCTCAATACTATATATTTTCCCAACAGAGGAGTGCCTCGCTATTGGCAAAGAGAAATATCCTATGCCTGCAAACATATCTACAATAATCTCTCCAGCTTTTACCAGTGAAGCAAGATACTTTCTTTCATTGATATTACCCTTACTAAACATAATTTTCGTGATATCAAACTTATATGTTACATCATGTTCTTTATGCTCAATAATAGGATTATTTTCTCCCCCAATAAATTCAATTTTCTCTGGCTCTCTGTAAGTTCCTACTATTTTCCCTCTGTTTACATAAACTGATCTTATTCTTGGCAACAACTTTAGATATGCGTCAGCAATAAGATGTTCTTTTTTAAAAAGTTTATGATTTAACTTTAATATAATTACATTTCCTAAAGTTTGGAAACCACGTGGAAGATGTGAGAGTTCTTCTTCATTCAAAATACTTTTTAAGCTTTCTCGGAGTTTGTTTTTAAATTTCATGATAATTATGTCTAAAAAAAGTATATAATAATTTAAAATTTAAAATATTAAAATAAATTATTTCAGAAAGTAGTAGGCTGACTAATATGACTGAAAAAGTCCCAAAAAATAAGTATCTTGTAGAAGAAGAGTTTGAAGAGGAGGAGGAAGTTGAAGAAATTAAAGAGGTAGATCCTTTAGAAAAAAGTATTTTAAAAATCCTAGCTAAAGGAAAAGTCGATTCTAAATTAACTTTAACAAATCTCTTAGTAAATGCGGGAATTAAGGATTACGAATTAAAAATTAATCTTTCATCAAATGAAATATTCGCAGAAATCCCAAAGATAGGAAATAAACTAAAAAAATTACGGTTTGAAAAAAAAATTAACTTTTCCATCTTAGAAGGCTCTCATGTATATTTTATTGATGAGAAAAAGAAGATGATTAGCTCTAAAAAAGATCAAATTAAGTTTGATTGGAAAGCTTATAATATTCCTGAGGGCACTGATGATTTATATCTTGTTTTTAAGATTCCTGGAAGTAGAATAAGTACTTATCACTTTCTTATGAGTTGCTATCCATCTGCAGATTTTTCAGGTTTTAAGATTTATGTAGATAAAAAATTTGAGAGAACTCAGAGTTTTTCTGTTTATAAAGAAAAACTTGAAGGAAATTTTGATGAAGACAAATTAATTTTGCATTGTAAAATTTCAAATAAGGAAATTGGTAGAACTCTTTATAAAGTTATTCAAATTGGAAGGACAATCTTACATGAATTAATTAAACTTAATTTTCGATATTCTGAGATCTTAAGAATTTTTTTTCCAAAGAGTTCGGACTTCTTTCCGGTTGTACCAATTTTTAGGTCCAGTAAACAAAATATATTTTATACTAGTAAGTTTACTAATTCTTTAAGAATTTTTTATGATTTTCCAACTAAATTTGAAGGTAAGTTGGTTTATGGTAAATATTCTTTGATTGTAAACGGTGATAAAGGACAAGATTTTAACTTAAATGAGTATTATAACTTTATAACAGAAGCTCATGAATTTCAAACAAAAAGTTTCTTGTCTCTTTCAATTTTAGAAGACTGGGTTATTAATCCAACTAAAGCTTTGAATTACATGAAAGATGATGATGATCTAAGAAAATTAATAGAAGAGTATCAACAAGATATCAATACTGATAGAATTATCCAAGAAAGACTTGAAGAAACTTTAGAAAGGGGGGAATTCTTTAAAGAAATTACTACTAACCTACTTCTTACATTCCTTGGTGTATCTCTTTTGACAGATTTTCCTCCTATTCAATGGACTGTTGTCGGGATTTTAATTGCGATTAATGTTTATTATTTTTACAAAAGAAGAAAGACAATTAAAAAAAGAACTCAAATTTCCTAAATTTAAAATATATTTTTTTCTTTTATTATCCATTTTAAGTTCTTATCCTTTAATCAAGTTAAATTATTATATAATAACAAATCAATCTTATTATAACAAACAAGATATTAACTTAATTATTAGTAAAAATCAGAAATGGAAAAAAAGTGAATTATTATGCCGAGTTTAGATGATCCAGAATTTTTGGTTGATGAGAATAAAGTTTGGTTCACACCACCAGAAAAAGGAGGTTACTGGCCTGAAGGAGTGCCAAAACAAGTAAAGGACATAGAAGATCTAGAAGTTTTACCATTATGGAAATATTTTTTGGATGCAGCTGATAAGTTTGAAACGTGGGATGAAGATATTTGTATATTTGTCTATGGGTCATATTTGGAGCGTGTAAAGTTAAGAACCTTATTTAATTGTGCTAAACGATTTGGAACATATCTTCACAAAGAATTGAGTATCAAAAAGGGAGATGTCGTAGCGATTGACCTTCCAAATTCCATAAATTTTGTTGTTGCATATATGGGTTGCCAATATATTGGTGCAATTGTGCAAGGGATCAATCCCACATATAGACCAATGGAACTATTACACTCTTTAAAAATGACTAATGCTAAGGTTTTTGTTATGATGGATATGCTATATATCGCAGGTCCTAAAGATGTGCTTCCAAAAACAAATGTAAAATATGTAATACCTTCGAATTTTGTAGATTTTCTAACTGCTGATGAACAGACTATAGAAAAATTAGGAATTCCAAATGCTAAAGGGACAATACCAGATGAAACTGAGCATTATAAAGTTGTTTGGATGAAAGATATAATTGACACAACAGAACCAGTAGAAATTGAGATAGATATTGATCCTTGGACTGATCCCGCTGTGTATCTCATGACAGGGGGGACTACTGGCCTACCTAAAGTAGCAATGCTCTCACATGCGAATCTTAGCGCAAATCTTAATATGGCTAAACCTTGGACAAATTTGAAGGCAGGAATGATAACAATTGGCTCTATTCCATTTTTCCACAGTTTTGGATTAACCTGTGTCATGAATGCTGCTCTAGGGCTGGGAATGATTATGCTTTTGTTCCCAAAGCCGCCTTCAGATGATGTTTTATGTGAAGCTATAAATAAGATTGACGCTCCAGAGGGAATAATTTATACTGGAGTTGAAATGTTATTTAAAAGGCTTACAGATTTCGTACATGAGATGGGAGTTGATGAATTTAAGAAAAAGTATGATTTTTGGAAAAAAATGAAATATGCCACTCAAGGTGCTGGTCCTTTACATGATTACGTCCGAATACCTTTTGAAGAAATTTTTTGCCCAATACGTTCTGGTTATGGATTAACTGAAACATCTCCTATGCAAAGTATCGCTCCATTTTGGGGGCCAACCAAAACTGGAAAATTAGGATTACCTATTCCTGGAGCCGAATGGGCCATTTTTGACTCAGAAAATTTTGAAGCTGGTCCTATTTGTGATGGAACAAAAGAAAGAGGAGGTTTTGGAATTGAAAATACTGGAGAAATATGTTGTGCAGGTCCTCATATTATGTTAGGGTATTTAGGGGTACAAAAAGAACAAGAAGATAATCTTAAATACTGGGGAGGAAAACGGTGGCTTCTCACTGGTGATATCGGATTTATGGATGAATATGGATGGGTTGAGATTCGTGATAGAAAGAAATCTTTAATTAAAGTTTCCGGTCATTCTGTATTTCCAAAAGAAGTGGAGGAGCTACTTGGTCATCACGAAGCGGTCGATGAAGTTGCTGTTGCGAGTATACCTGATGAAATGACAGGAGAAGCTGTAAAAGCATGGGTTACACTTAAAAAGGGTTTTAAAGCTGATCGCAATATAACAAGTGAGCAATTAAAAGAATGGGCACGAGAGAACATGGCAAAATGGAAAAGTCCAAAATTCATTGAATTTGTCAGAAAGATGCCAGTTAGTATGACAGGTAAAGTTCAAAGACGTGAATTACAGGAAAAAGATTTAGATAAAATGAAATCCGGAAAGGAAATAAAAGGTTAGAAACTTAATCCATTATTTAATTAAGTATTTTTAATTTTTTTTTTAATTTTTTGATATCTTACACATATCACATACATCTATTAAAATTGCATAAATTTATATTTATAAAATTTCATGTTTTGTATACATTTTTGAAGTATTTCTATTTTTTGAGGGGTTTATCATGCAAGTACATTCTAAGTTAATTGAAGTAGCTTGTCCACGCTGTGGTTTAGAAAAAACTATAGGTGTTCCAGAAACCCTTTTTTCACAAAAAAAATATGGTCATATAAAAATACAGGTACCACAGGGCGTAGTATGCCAAGATCATGTATTTGTTGTATTTTTAGATGTTGAAGGAAGAATTATTGGATATCAAACTGTTGATTTATCAATTTCATCTACACCTGAAACAGCACCAAAAGAAGAAATTAGTCTAGAAGATGGTAAGACTATAAGCTTAAAAAGATTCATAATGATGGTTGGGTATAGCTGTTTTGCAGGGTTAATTCATGCTAAATTATTTAATTATCCATCATTTCTTATTATGAATAGCGAACATAAATTAAATATAGATGTAATAAACAATGTTCTTGATGAAATTGTTCCAGAAATATATAAAAATAAAAGATCTTTAAAAATAATTGATTATAATGATAGAGTTTTTCCTACTGCGACTTTTTTCTATGCGTTAGTCCAAAACCAGAGAAAAACTGCTTTTCTTATGAATCCCCATAAGCATGTAGTACAAATGCCTTGGAAAACAGGTTTAGAACTTGAAAAAACTATGATTGCTTCTGCAATAAATAAGGAAGATCAAAATGAACACCTGAAATTTCTAGCTTTTTATATCTCAAAGTTTTTAGAGGATGTAGATAAAACTCTAAAGATCTTAGAAACTGTTAAAAAAGCCTCCAAAAAGGAATTAGTTAAAAAACTAAAAGAAATTGCAATCACATCAACAATAACAAAAAACTATGTAAATTCTATAGAAGAATACATACATAGGAGAGTTTCTCCTCAAGTTGCTAGAAAAGTCCATGATTAAGCATGCATATATAAAAAAAAATCAAAAAATAATTTTAAAAAATAACAGATTATTCATTCAAACGTCTATAGCTTTTTCTCATAATTTTATAAATATTTAGATATTCTTTAAAGAGTTTATCATAGATACTTCTGTTTACTGGATTTGGAGTAAAAACATTTGAAATTTCACAACATCTCTGAATCTCATCCCACTTAAGATATCCCAGTCCTACCGAAGCAATGAAAGCTGCACCACGAGCATTTGCTTGAATTGGATCTCTTACTTGTTTTATTTTTCGGTCAAGTATATCGGCAAATATTTGACACCAAATATTACTTTGAGCACCACCGCCAATTATATTAATCTCTGGAATAATAATGTCCTTTTTTGTCATTCCTGGTGTTATTTTCATTTTCTTTTTTTGAATAAATTTTTCTACATAAATGAATAACCACTTTATATTATATGCTACTCCTTCAAATATAGCTCTAATTAAATGCTCTCTTGACATCTCTAATGAAATATTATAAAGACCTCCACGAATAGTATGATCATCTACAGGTGCTCTTTCCCCAATTAACCATGGAGTAAAAATGAGATTATTTGAGCCAGCTGGAACAGTTTCTACAATTCTATCGAATATTTTATAAACATCAGGCACAGCTTCTTCTTTTAGAAGATCATCTTTATGATATAGAATTTTATCTCTAAGAAATGAGAGAGATCCTCCCGCAATCTCTTGCTCATTTGCTAAAATATATCTTCCAGGAATTGCGGAAGGTAAACTTGCCATATTATGAAAAATATCAACACGTTTAAATGGTATGTGGCATCCAATCCAATCAGAGGTACCAATATAAATATGAGTTTCATAATCTCTAACTGCTCCAGATCCAATATTAGCTGAAGGAACATCAGGAGCACCCATAACCACTTGAGTTCCTCTATTTAAACCGATCTCATCTGCAACTTCATTCTTTATTGGCCCTAAAATATCAGTAGAATTTTTTAAATCTGAAGGAAATTTTTTAATATCAACTTTAAACATCTTAGTAAGTTTTTTAGATAATTTAGCATTATAGAGATCTCTTATATCAGTAATCCAATGAAGTGCTATAGATGGAATGGAAGCAGCAAACTTTCCCGTTAATTTCAGATTTATATAGTCTTGGGGTTCTAAAAACATATATGTATTATTGTAGATATCAGGAATCTCATTTTTTATTACTAATATGTGAGAAATCGGATCTTTTCCATGAAAGCCAGGACCACCACTAACTCTTTTTAATAGCGCTAACATTTTACGTATATTATAACCAGATACTTTAAATATTCCCTTGTTAAATTTTTCAATATATTTGGCTCCTCGAGTGTCCATCCAGATAATCGAATTCATTAAATGATTTCCCTCCTTATCCAGAGCAACAGTTCCACTCCATTGACTTGTATTACATACTCCTACAATATCATCGACAGATACAAGTCCATTCTCAATGACTTTTTGAGATGTCTTAATAATTGCATTCCACCAATCATCTGGATCTTGTTCTACAGCTCCACCCTTTGATACATGTAAAGGTACTTCTTGAAAAGCCCATTCAAGAACTTCTCCTTCTGTAGATACTATAGCTGATTTTGGACCACCAGTCCCATGATCGATTGCTAAAATATATTTTTTTTCAGTTTTAGACATATTTTATATAAATGATGTTAATGTAAATAAAGATTCTTTTAGCAAAATCTCCAAAAATATCCTAATTTTTAATTTAAAAATAAGCTTAATTTTTAATGCCACACTTTAATAATTAAATTACTTACCAAAATAAAGTTTGATTTGATTTAGTATGAGTAGTATGAAGTATGAAGAAATGAAAGCTAAGATTGAAAACATTGTTAATCAACCAATTAAAAAATTTAAACCAGATGAGTTAAAAGGCATTATTGAAAGATATGAAAAGAATCACCTAAAATCTAAAGAAGCATATGAGAGAGCGCGTAAAATTATTCCTGGTGGAGTTGAGCATAATCTCGCTTTTAATCATCCTTTTCCCTTAGCGAGTAAACGAGTATATGATTGTTATATGGAAACTATTGATGATATTATCTTAACAGATTATTTAATGTGTGGTGGACCAATAATCTTAGGACATCAATATAAACCATTAATCGATAAAGTCATTAATGTCATTCAAGAATTAGGACCTTGTCATGGAATAACCAACGAATATGAATATCTAGCCGCAGAACAACTGCAAAAGCATTTTCCATCATGTGAAATTATTAGATGGCTACAATCCGGAACTGAAGCAGACATGTTAGCAATTAGGATTGCTAGAACTTTTACAAATCGTAAATGGATAATTAAAATCGGTGGTTCATATCATGGATGGTCAGACCAACTTGTATATGATATGCATGTTCCTGGAACAAAATTATTAGAGTCTCATGGAATACCTAAAAATGTTTTTAAATGGATAGATTCATGTCCTCCAAATGATATTGAAACTTTAAGACAAATGTTTAAGGAAAAACGAAAAGTTGCTGCTGTTATTGTTGAACCAATGGGAGGAGAATCTGGAAGTATTCCAGTAAAACCTGGTTTTAATAAAGAAGTAGAAGATTTATGCCATGAAAATAAGGCTTTAATGATTTCAGACGAAGTAGTATGTGCTTTTAGATTACACATGGGTGGAGGACAAGCTTATTACGGTTATAAACCTGATCTTTCAGTATTTGGAAAAATCGTTGGCCATGGTTTTCCATCTGCAGCTGCAGTAGGAGGAAGAGCTGATGTAATGAGTGTGTGTGCTGGTGGTGTTGGAGGCGGTAAAAAAGCTTATTCTGGGGGAACTATTGCAGCAAATCCATTAACTTGTGCAGCAGCCTATTACGCAATTAAGTTTGTTGAAGAAACTGATGCAACAGATAAAGCGATAAAAGCAGGTAGCAGATTATCTAATGGATTAAATAAAGTATTTGAAAGCTATAATCTACCTTGGTTTTCTTATAATTATGGAGGAACAGTTCATTTTCATACAAGTTGTCTTTTTGGACTCGATTTAGGTGATCCTTCACAAGCTGGTGAGCTTCCAAAAAGAAAGGATTTTATGGGTGAAATGGGTGCTGCTTTAGTAGATCAAGAGATAATTTCTGTAGCAGGAAGCAGATTTTACACATGTATGCTTCATACAGATAGTATTATTGATGAAACAATTCAAAAAATTGAAAAGATTTGCCAGAAAATCGAATAGGGTTTAAACTTCAAAAGCCCATTCTCCTTTTCTCATTATTGGCTCAGATTTTTCTTCCTCAAATATTCCATCAACATCCAATTTTTCTGAGCCTATCATAAAATCTAGATGCAATAGACTTGTATTACCGCCATGATCTGAGAATTCTTTCTCATCCATGTTTTCACCATCCTTTAAACAAGTTCTTATACCATTACCAAGAGCAATATGGCAAGATGCATTTTCATCTATAAGAATACTATAAAATAGTATACCTGTTTGCGAGATGGGAGAACTATTTGGAACTAGCGATACTTCTCCTAACTGGGAGGCACCATCATCAGTTTTAATTATATTACGTATATATTCTTCACCTTTAGTGGCAGAAGCTTCTTCAACTTTTCCATTAGTGAAAGTGAGTTTTAAGTTTTCGATTAAAACATCACTAAAAAGGGGTTTAGTGGCAGTAACAATTCCCTCTGTTTTATCTTTATGAGGTGTGGTAAAAATCTCTTCTGTTGGAATATTTACAACATTATTGATTCCACTTTGAGTAGTAAAATAAGCACTTTTCCAAATATGCCCTTCAGGTAGCCCTATTGTAAGATCTGTACCGGGAGCACTAAAATGAAGTGCATTATATTTTTTATGATTAAGATATGAACATCTAGATACAAGTTGATTGATGTGATCTTTCCATATTGATATAGGATCCTCATGTTTAATACGGCATATATCAAAGAGAATATCCCAGAATTTTGCCATTCGTTTGTTTTGCGGGATATCAGGAAAAATTTTATCTGCCCATCCATCAATAGGTGCAGTTATAGCTAACCAATTAACCAAACCTTTCCTTCGTAAGTCAGCTGCCGGTTTATTATATTTAAGAAATGTCTTATGTGTTGTGAATATCAAATTAGAATCTTGTTCTGAAAGTAAATCAGGATTGCGAGCTGCAACTAAAAGCATAGCGTCACCTTCTTTAGCGATATCATAGGCTCCATCTGTTCTCCAAGTTGGATATTCTTCAAATGAGTCTTTAGGCGCAAATTTATATCGATAAAGACGGATTTGATCATCATCCCACATCACATCGACTAATTTGGCTCCAATTTGATAAGCTTTTTTCACAATTAACCGAACTAAAGGTGCTAATTCAATGGATACACCATTTATACCAATTATGGGTTTTCCGATTAATAAACGTTGCCCTGGCTGCAAATTAAGTCCAATTTTAACTATAACTTCAGCGTATTTATCTAAATTTTTTTCAAATTCTGATGGCATTGGTATTATCTTATTTTAATAATTTTTATCATATATTTTATTTTACCCCAATTCTTTTTAAAACTATCAATTTAAATCCTAATTAAGTATTCAAAATGGGAAAACAAAACGAAATTACAAAACCTACTGATTTATTCAAAAACGATGGCTCTCTTGTACAACGAGGATGGTCAAGAAAACCAATATTAAACTATAATAAAGAAAATATCGGGAAAGGATGGCTTCGCATTAAAGAATGGGATCATTATTCAATACTAAACAAGGATTTTGGATTCCAGCTTACTATTGGAGATATTGGATATCTTACACAAATGAGTTATGTGTGGCTTGATTTTAAAAATAAGAAAAGAAAGGATAAAGGACTTTTCAAATTCTTTACAAAGTCCAAACTTCTACCCTTGAGTTCCTTAGAAGATAGTGTTATTAATTTTCCAACTAAGAAATTTAGTGCGAAAATTTCGAAAAAAGGAAATCAGAGAATATTGACTATTGATGATCAGAGTTTCATGAATAAAGGAATTAAAGGAACCATTACTCTTGAAGATAAAACAGAATGGGATAATATAGCTGTAGTTACAGGTTATAAGGACAATCCTAAATTATTTTATTACAATCATAAAATCAATATGATGCCCGCTCAAGGACTGATTCGGATTGGTAATCAGGGTTATAAATTCGAACCAGACACTTCTTTTGGGCTTATGGATTGGGGGCGTGGGATTTGGCCTTATCGCACCCATTGGTTATGGGGTTCTGCTTGTGGATTGGTAAATGGATTGCCAATTGCTTTCAATATTGGATATGGATTTGGAGATTTATCAACTCATTCTGAAAATGTCATTTTTTATGACGGAAAGGTTCATAAAATTGATCAAGTTACATTCCACCACGAAAATAGAGATCCTACTAAACCTTGGAAATTTACTAGTAATGATAATAGATTCAATATGGTTTTAAAGCCTATAATTCCTCATAGAGAAAAAATTAATTTTGGATTAATATATTTAAATTCTTCATTACTTCATGGGTTCTATTCTGGGGAAATTCTTTTAGATAATGGTGAAAAAATACGAATTGAAGAAATGTTAGGGCATGCTGAGGATATTTACTGGCGCTGGTAAATATATATTTTAATAGCATTAAATTGTTTATATAATTGTGAAAATTATTTAAGGAGATCCAATGCTTTTTTAACTGCTAGAGGAGCTGTTAGAGCCCATCCATCAGCACCTTGTTGAAATGCTATATTTTCTGTAACTGGCCCCCCACCTGCCATAATTTTTAGGCCTTTTGCTTGTAAATTTCTCCCTTTAGCTAATTTAACAATTTTCCCAATCTCAGGGAACATAGAGCTTAACATTACTGAAATTAAAATAATGTTTGCATTATTTTTTTCTGCCTCCTCAACAAATTTTTCAGCAGGAACATCAAATCCTAGATCAATAATTTCGAAACCTTCAGCTTCAAATAAGTATTTTATCATATTCTTGCCAAGATCATGGACATCTCCTTTAACAACACCAAGAATTGCAATGCCTTTACTATTTGCCTTAACTTTCTCTGGCGCTATTTTTGATTTTAAAATATTTGCACCTGCGTAAAAAGCATCTGAGGCTAAGATCATGTCTGTTATATAGACAGTTTTCTCATATTGATCTGCAATTTCTTTTAAACCCGGATATAAACCGTTTTTTATAGCTTCGAGCGGATCAAGTCCTGCATCTATAGCTTCTTTAGCAGCTTTTATGGCTGCTTCTTCATCGAAATCCAAAACACTCTGCTTTAACTTAATTAAAATTCTTTCATCTGACAAGATTATTAATCTCCTTCTTTATCTTTATAATTTGCTCCTATACCAGTTTGAAAATTTTTACCATACGTCCGAGCAGCTTTCACCACTGCCATTGCATTGTACAATGGCGCATAAGGTGGGTATTCACATGATGCACCAAGAATATAGCCAGCTGGTGATTTTCCAAAAACTTCAAGTTGTCTTTTACATTCCTTTATAACTTCATGAGGATTTGCCCATGCAAGTAATGATACACTTAAAAATCCTAAAAAGATTAATTTTTTACCATATTTTTCAACCATTTCTGTTTCAGTTTTTACACCATCGGGGAGGAAAGCATTCTGAATTAAGACAGGCCGAAGATGTTCGATTAAAAGATCAAAATAGGGATCTCGACCACAAGTATGAACCATATAAAACGCCCTTTTCTTGCGTACAAAATCAGCAATTTTCTTTTGATAAGGCATATCTAATTCCAACCACATTTCTTTACTCATTAACTCTCTTTCGGCTAAAACTACGGGAACCATAATTGTTCGAGCTCCTGCCTCAATCTGATTCTCAATATATTCTATTTGAATCTCAGTTATAATTTCTTGAGCATCATGGAGTTTATCTTTATGATGTGCAAAATCTCTTATAAGCTCGTTAACATTGCGAAGACGACTTATTAATCCTAATGGACCAATTGTCATACCTCCAATCATCAAATCAGGTAGTTCTTCTTTAATAGTTTTAATAACTTTAATTTGGTTATTCATCCTATCAGCGTGAGACCAATCAAATAATCTACCTATATTTTTGTAGTCATTAGGAGATTTGATTATTGGATTATATGGATCTGGATAAGCAGCATTATCTGGTGGATAAATAATCTTAGCTCCAAAACCTTGAGCCTCAACGCAAAGATCTGGCATTGCAGTAATACCATCATATCCGAAAAGCTGTTGTGCTTCTATTTGACATCTTAGGAATAAATCTGGTTTAGTGGCATATTCACCATAATTTAATCTTCTAATTTGAGCAGCTGCTGCTGAAACAAATGGAAAACAAGGAACTCTATCAAGTTTCTTTCGCGTTAAAAGGCCTGTTATTCTTTCCATCGGAGTCATAAATTCTTCACATTCTTTTGGCATTCTTTCAATTTTTGACATCATCTTCACTTCGTTTTTTAGAAACAATATTGGAAATTTCTGAACATTAGTGATTAAAATAAAGGATTACCAAATTTTAAAAACTTTCACTTATTTAAGATTTGATTTTTATAGATAGGAAAAAAATATGATAATTTTCCAAGGGCTCAAATATATGTGAAAATAAGAATTATCTGATTTCAGACTTAATCAATGAAAGTACATTTGTTATTAACTTTTTAATCTCAACAAATTTACCTGATAAAATCAAATCTTTTTTTACAATCCAACTTCCTCCACAGGCAATAACATTGCTTAATTTTAAATATTTAATTATAGAATCTTCATTTATCCCACCAGTAGGTATAAATTTAATTTCGGGATATGGTCCTGATAGTGCTTTAAGCATTTCTACACCTCCAGAAAGATTAGCAGGAAAAAATTTAACGATTTTTAAACCTTTATCAAGTGCCCATTCCACCATTGTAGGTGTATTAACACCAGGGATAATCGGAATTTTGTTTCTTATGCAAAAATCAACTATTTTTGGGTTAAATCCGGGTGTAACAATGAATTTTGCTCCTACTTTCATAGCATTCTTCACCTGATCAACTTTTAGAACAGTA
Organism: Promethearchaeota archaeon; assembly: GCA_048941605.1. Lineage (GTDB taxonomy): Archaea > Asgardarchaeota > Lokiarchaeia > Sigyniarchaeales > SOKP01 > Loki-b32. Next base: position 17,771 of record JBHLNL010000034.1, read on the forward strand.
CCAGCTCCCACTAATATATCTGGTAATCCACTAGTTAATCTCTTAATAGTTTCTACCGCAGCTTCAGTTCTAAAAGTTATCTCAATAATTGGTAGTCCTGCGTCAATCAATACGTTTCCTAATGGAACTGCGTTATTAGCATTATCTATAACCGCAACTGGTATAATTTTTAGGTCTTCTATCTTTTTATAAACTTTCATTTCTAAACACTTTTATAATAATTCTTAAAAAAATTATTCAAGTCCTTTAAATTTTTAATAAATATTTGAAAGTTATGATTTTTATCCAAAATGTTTATTCCAAGAGAGGAGAGATATTATGAAAAGAAAGGGTTTTACATAAATATCAATAAAAGTAATTTGTAAGTGAAAAAAATGTGAACTTCATATTAACATTTTTATTTATGTAAGATATTTATAGGATATTGATATATAGATTTTCAGATTTTATTTAAAAATGTTATTGCAACCTAAATTAATGCGATGTTCTAAGTAAAATGCATGATGTAAATTTACAATTAAAAAAGTTGTTAAGAGAAGACCAGAAATACATTTTTATCGCAGGAGCTGGTTGCTCTATTAATTCACCGTCTAATCTTCCAAGTTGTAATGAAATAATGGAAGAATTAATTAAATTTACATGTGCAGAATCAGAAATTGAAAGTATTTCTAAAATAGATGGATTAAGGTTTGAGATATTATTAGAAATTATTAGAAATCAATTTGATAATGATTTGAAGTTTTTAGAATATTTTGAATTATGCAACAAACCAAATATTATTCATTTTTTTTTAGCAGACATGATTAAAAAGGGCCATACCATTATTACCACAAATTTTGATTTTTTAATAGAGCATGCTTTAATTCAATCTAATGATGAGAAGGATCAAATTTTTTCTGTAATAACTGAAAAAGATTATAGAGAATTCAAAAATATATTTGAATATCTAAATACAGGGAAAAAATTCTTATTCAAAATTCACGGATCAATAAAAGATATAATAGCTGACAGGAGTACTAAAGAATACTTCTTTTCATTAATTAAAAAAATTGGTTCATATAAAACAGAATTTGATTTATTTTTTGTTGAGCCATACAAGGGAGTTTTACTTAATAAATTGCTAAATAATTCCAATTTAATTCTAATTGGTTATTCTGGGCAAAATGATTATGATATAATTCCAATTTTAAAAAAATATCATAAATTGCAAAGAATTCTGTGGGTTAATCATATTACGAATGATCAAAGGAATATTAAAAAAATTGAGAATATAAATAATAATAGAAATACTTCTGAACCTATAGACAAATTAGATAAAATCCTATTTCAGATCAAGAATCAAAATCCTAATGTTGAAATATTTAGAATAAACATTAATTCAATAGAATTTGTAAAAAATATTATGGGTTTTGAATTTAATCTTAATTCTATCGATTTTTCTATAAAATTTCGAGATTGGTTACATAAAAAAGTAGAAATTCCAAATATGATGATAAAATATATGATACCACATATATTATACTTTAATTTTGATCGATTTGATGATTCTTTTAGATGTGGTATAAGAGCCTTAGAATACTTTGATGAAAATGATGATCAAAACCATAAGCTCCTAATTTTAAATAACATTGCATGGTTTTACTTTCGAATGGGAAATTATTCTGAAGCAATTCTAAATTTTGGAGAAGCCTTAAAAATATCGAAGGAATTGGGTTATAAGGATAGAGAAATCACTTATTTAAGCAATTTAGGAGAAATCTATGAGAGAATAAAAGATTTTCCTAAAGCCTTGCAAAGATATAAGGAAGCAATGAAAATTGTGGAAGAAACTGGTAATCTTACTGAAGAAATCAGAATTATTAATAGCATTATTGAAATATATGAGGAGTTGCAAATTTATTCTGAAGCTTTACTTTATGCTGATAAAGCAATCAAAATATCTGAAAAACTAGGTGATTTAAAAAAAAAAGCCATTATATCAAACAATATTGCATCAATTCATTATCGACTTGAAAATCTTACTTTATCTTTAGAATTTTTCCAAAAATCAGAAAAAATTTTCAGAAGATTGAATGACGTTAGAAATCTAGCAATCTGCTTGAATAATATTGGAACAATATATCAAAAATTTGGGGATTTTTCGATTGCTTTGGAAAAATTCCAGGAAGCTCTTGAATATGATCAAAAATTAAAAAATAAAGAAGGAATAGCTTGGCGCTTATCCAAAGTTGGAGACGTATATTTTAATCAAAAAAAATATAGAGAATCGCTAAAATATTTTATTGATGCTATTAAAATCTCCCAAGAATTAAAAGATTTTAAAAGTGAAATGAAATTTCATAATTTACTCGGAAAATCATATTATTATTTAAAAGATTATAAAAATGCCATGAATTCTTTTAATAAGGGAATAAAAATTGCAGAAATGTTCAATGATTTACCAACCAAGGCAGACTTTTTAAACAATATTGCTGGATGTTATTATTTACAGCTAGATTTTGAAAAGTCTTTAAAATCTGCTGAAGAGGCACTTTTAATTCTAAAATTAATTGGATTGGGAAAATCAATAAAAACAATAACATTAGAAAAGAGAATTGAAAATATAAAAGATCAACTCAATTCATAACTCTTTAATTGTTATATCTCGTTCAATTTTTGCTTTTATATTATGTGGTTCATCAATATGTATTAAATTTAACAATGGTTTTTCTCTTTTGCCAAGTAAATATGCAGGTTCTTCAGAGGGTTCTTTTTCCTCTTTAGTTATAATTTTTCTTACAAATACATCAGGAAAGACTGGTGTAGAATAACAATAATGACAAAACGACCTCTTTTTCGCGAGTTCAAGAATCTCAACGAGATCTTCATCTGGAACATTACTCTCCACCTTTACTTCAATCTCAAAATTATCAATCATTGTGACCCCATCTTCAATCCCAAATCCAGTTGTTAAATCAATATTCATTTTTGAATTAATCTCTAATTTTTTAAGCTCAATACTGTGTAAACTTGCTAGAGTTGTAAATTGAGTAGCAAATTCTCCACTAAAACCTGCAATACAAAGCGCTACAGGATGAAAAGAAGTTCCACCACCACCTAAAATTATAGTTTCATCAGTTTGAACTGTTATTTCTCCTGCCGACTCTGTGGGTAATTTGATTTCAAATTGCGGACCATATTGTACATCTAATCTCCACCGACCTTCAGCTTCAATAACTCTTTTACACAATGAGCGATTTTGTTTAAAAACTTCAACAGTGTCTTTATAAGCATCCAAATTTATTCTATTGAGTATTTTTGTTCTTTTTAGAGCCGAATTATTATAAGTAATGGATGGTTTTCCTTCATTTTTTAGGGTGATTTTAGGAATGGTTGAGGTTGATATACAATAATAACAAAAACAACGCCTTTTTGTAATTTCTGAAATTCTATATAGTTCTTCATAACTAGCATCACTTTCAATAAATAATTCAATTTGATAATGATCGACTATAGGTATGTCTTTTTCAATATCTAATACAGACGAAAAGTCTAAATCACCTTTAACTCTTATCATTAACTGTTTTAACTCAATACCTTCCATTGCTGCCCATTTTGCATAAGCTGCGCTATAACATCCGCAAAATCCTGCCATACATAAAGAGATTGGATGAAGTGCCGTGCCTCCTCCTCCAAAAAGAGTTAGTTCATCCATCTGTACTGTTATTTCTCCTGCTCTTTCAGTTTTCAGCCTCGTTTCAAATTGTGGACCATACTCCAGATCTAATCGCCATATCCCTTTTACATCTAAAGCCTTTTTGCATAACTCACGATTTTGCATATACTGATCTATCACTTCTTTGAATCCTTTTAGATCAATACGATTTAATAATATATGCTTTGGCACAGAAATACTGCTTACTTTTTCTTCTATTCTATCAGCAAGTTTCTTCAGAATATTATTAAAATTTCCAATCCCCATAAGAATTCAAAAGAAATAGTTTTGTTTTTTAAAAGATAATATTATAATCTTACTTTATACCTTTAATATGAAACAACTATTATTTCAATCTTTTGTATTATAAATTCATGTAAAGAATTACAAAGAAAGAATAAAAAAAAAAGGAAATTGAGTTTTATTGGGGGCTTTAAATATCACTCATCCTAAAATATAGATCTAATTTATGTTGGAAATCTTCAAAAAAAGAAATATCTCCATTCCATTTTTCAATATCTTCAATTGAAAACATTTTTTCAAACATAGTACCTATTACTGAGCAAATCTTTTGAATTTTTTTTTTATTTACATCTAGTGGTGATCTACACACTAAAACCAGTTGACCTTCTAAGCAGTGAATGCATGAATATTTATTATTTCCTATCTTAAATCCTTTTAATTCTCGCCCTGAAACTTTTTGACTGAAAGTTTTTATCGCAGAGATAAAAAATCCTAGGAAAGTTTTATCAACATTCTTTTCTCTTGAAAAGTCAACAATAGGAACACCTGCCTTAGAAAAAACCCACAATTCATCAAGTAATGGAGACATTTTGGGAAAATGTTTATTTTAAATTTATATTTTACTTTTTTGAAGTACCTAATAGAATTTCTTTATAGGTCTTATAACTAAGATTAACAACTATTAAGACAAATAATCCACCGAATATATAAACAATTGCAACCATAATGTTCGTAATTGCAGTCATTTCTAAAGCTAGAAATATAATGTTAAAAATGTATCCCCCCAGAAATAAAACAATTAATATTTGTATTATAACCCATTTTTTAACTAATTTAGTCGCTGGAAATAACTCTTTTATTTTAATGACAATCAATAGACTTAAAATGAAAAATAATATGCCCCCAATTGAACAAAACAAACTAAAATAAAAATTCCAATCCAAAGTCATAATCATAGCCTTGTTTGTATAAGATTTTATAATTTTATTTATTTTGAATATTTTCTAATTAGTTTTATCCATAAAAAACTTTTTTCTTGTAGTAATCTTCTAAATAGTAATAATAATGATTTAATCAATTAAATATTTAATTTCAGAAAGAAATCTCTGTTCGCTATTTGAAAAAATGGTTCTATCTCCCTCAAAATCTTCTATTAGGACTTTAGGATAAATTTCAAAAAATCTATTAGATACTAAATCCAACTCTTCGTTTACTTTATCCTCTTTCGAATTGCAGTCGCAACATGCTAGAAATATAATTTCTTCTTTTTTCTTTATTGTTATTAATTTGTCCCCCCATTCTATATTTGATAACTCGCCATCTGCTATGTGTTTTGTAAGTGCATTGAAAGCAGTTAAAACTTGTCCAAAGAATTCTGAACAAAACTCTTGATCATTGATACGATCAAATAAGATGTTATTTCTTTTGTCTAAAACAGCAAAATTTTCAAATAATTTTCCCAGTTAGATCGCCTGATAAATAATTTCTTTTTAAAATAATTTTTAATTATTAAATAATGTTAATTCTCACCAATGTTCTTATTAAATTTATATTAATGAAATTATTTATTTGTATGTTCTTTTATTTACTCAAGTAAAAAAATGATTAAAAATAACTAAATTTTTAAATTCAAAAAATTATATAACTTAGAGGTGACTCTCAATAAGCATTGATTGGCCTAAGGTAGAAGATGAGCCAGAAAAGATTTTTAAAGTGGAAGGTAGATTTCTCTTGGATCTCCGTGCTAAGGCAAATGATTTAGAAAAAAGTATAATCAATTACAGAGATACGGCCAAAAAAGCCACTGAAGATTTTGAAAGTGTCAAAACAGAATTAGATAAATTGAAGAAGGAACTACCTGATGTTAATAAAAATTTTGATGAATTAAAAAGAAAAAATTCTAAATTAGAAGTTGATTTAAAGAATAGAGAACAATTTATTAATGAATTAGAAACCAAATTAGAAAAATCAAAAACTCAAATAACGAATTTAGAAGTTGAATTTAAAAAGTTTGAATCATTGAAAAACGATTTAGAAGTACAACTTTCAAATAAGGAAAAACAATTAGAAACAATGAAAATTGAGTTAGAAGCTAAAATTGTTGGGAATGAAGAAAAACTTGCGTTAACTGAAAAAAACTTAACTAAGATTTCTGAGGAAAATAAACAGATTAAGTCAAATTATGAAGAAAAAAATAAGGAGACTGAAAAGAAACTTTTAGATTTAGAATCTAGAAATCAAAAATTGGAAGCTCAGATGCTAGATACTTTAAAATTACCCAAATTGTTAAAAGATGTAAGAAATATCTTAGTGCATAAAGGGTTTATCTCAGAAAAAGAATTTGAAGATATAATGAAACAAAAATAATAAAAATAAAGAAACCCAATATTTACAGTTTTCATCTCAATTTATAGCTTTAATCTATTTGTATTTTATTCAAAAAGATATTTA
>JBHLNL010000035.1:0-23603 GCA_048941605.1 Promethearchaeota archaeon
CTGTTGATAATTTGAAAGCATTGAATGATAATGTCGTAAAAGTCTTAAAAGCTTCTTTTACTCCCCGTGAAATTCGAATGAGATTACGGGAATTAGAATTTGATGAGAAAGAAGCAGAAAAAGTATTTCCTTTATAATTATTATTTTTAATCTTTTTCTTTTCGAAATCATTAAGTTTCATAATTCAAAATAATAAATATCATGATTAATTTCAATAATTAATAAATATAATTAAAATTAATTAGGAAGGGATAAATTAAAAAATGACAATAATAACCACAAAAAAGCCCTTTGAAGAAGTTTTGGGCGCTTTGCGAAATGTAAAAAAGATAGGGCTCGTATCTTGCGGTTCTTGTGCTGCCATGTGCCAAACCGGTGGGGAAGAAGGTGCAAAAGAGATGGCAGAGAAATTAAAACAGGAAGGATTTGATGTCGTCGTTACGATTGTTCCTGAAGAAGTTTGTGATAATAGAGTTATGATAAAGGATTTCCGACAAATAGACGATGATTTAAAGAATATAGATGCTATTTTGACATTAAGTTGTGGATTAGGAGTTGCCAGTATAACAAATGTTTTAGAACGAAAATATCCACACATTCCCGTTTTTATTGGTACTAATACGGAATTTATGGGAATGACAGAAAGGATTGGTCGCTTCTATATGCGATGTCGTGGCTGTGGAGATTGCTTATTAAATGAAACAGGAGGGATTTGTCCTATAACAACCTGTGCTAAATCGCTTATGAATGGTCCATGTGGAGGAATGGTTAAGGGAAAATGTGAAGTTGGCAATTATGAGAAAGATTGTGGATGGATTTTGATTTTTAATCGTTTGAAAGAGTTAGGAAGGCTAGATTTATATACTAAATTGAGAGCTCCAGTGGATTGGAGTGAATCGGGTCATCAAAGAGAAGTAGTTTGGAGGTAAAGGAAATATGGCAGAAAAAAAAGTTTATTCCAAATTGGGAGAAAAACTAGCAAATGGAGATTTCATTCTAACAGGAGAACTTGAACCTGAAAAAACTTGTGATTTATCACATACCATTGAAGAAGCTAAAGAAATGGCACCTTATGTGGTAGCAGCAAACGTAACAGATAGCCCGCTTGGAATAGTTACAATTAATAGTATGGCAGCATCTCATATTATTCAAGATGCCTCTGGATTAGAGTGTATTTGGCAATTAACAGTTAGAGACGTAAATAAATTAGGGATTGCTGGCATGATAATGGGAGGTCATGCATTAGGGTTAAGAAATATACTTTCTCTTACCGGAGATCATCCTTTTCTAGGTGATATGAAGGAATCCAAACCTGTTTTTGATCTTGATTCTGCAACTTTAGTTAAACTAGTCCGGGAAATGGTTGATAAGAAATCTATAAACGGACATGAGATTGAACATCCTCCAACATTTCATGTAGGAGCTGCAGCAAATCCGAATGCTGATCCAATGGAAGCAGAAATCCTCAAAATAGGTAGAAAAGCTGAAGCAGGGGCTGAATTCATACAGACTCAAGTTGTATATGATTTAGATCGAACAATTGAGTTTTTAAGCGAGATTAAAAAGTATAATGTACCTGTTTTACTTGGAATTTTTCCAATGAAAAGTTATGGTATTGCTAAAGGTTTTGATATGTTTGTTCCAGGCGTAGATGTACCAAAAGATATATTAGCTAAATGGAAAAACATCAAAACGGAATTTAAGGATGATAAAAAAGAACAAAATAGAATGTACGATCAAGCGAATTATGAATTTTTCAAACCCTTTATTTCAGAGCTTAAGAAAAAGGGATTACTAGCGGGTGTTCATTGTATGGCAGTCCATTATCCTCGTATTTTCCCTAAATTGGTAGAAGTAATTAAAGCTTAAATTAGCAATATATTTTTTTTATTTTTTTACATAGATATTTTGATTGCTTTCTCAACTTTCAAATCAATATAAACATCCCTATTAAAAAGCAATATAAGTGTTGGAATAATAAATAAGACATAAATTATAAATACAAAATAATAACAATTAGAGGAAAGAAAAATTCATGTCTAAAGAAATTCTTGATAATATTAAAAGTCATTTAGGGTACAATGACGAAGAGATGAAAATTTTTTTAGCAGACCCAAAGAATCTTGAAGTTCTTAAGAAAGCTCCATATTTAATGAATAAGACAATTGTAATAGAAGTGGTTGAATCTCATGGTTGCAATAGTCAACATAAAGTTGGAGATAAATTTTATTTTGATGGTTTTGGGAATTTATTGACGAAACTTAGCCCTAGTAGAATCTGTATTTCTGCTTTGGGCGCTGTTGAAAAGTTAATATATGCTGCTTCTGCATTAATGTATACCGGTCAAGATCCAAATGAGAAGTTATTTCCTGTCCGGACAGGGTGTCCTGATGTAGGATTAAAATGTGGCGGGTGGGGAAATATAGTAATGGAAATTAAAGTAGTAGATCGTAAAAGATAAAAAGAGAAAACTCTTGGAAAAAATAAAATTAATATATAACTCTAATAATATAGCTAAAAAATTATAATTTTTTTTTTTGATTTTTCAAATATAGCAATAAAGTTATTACCTATTAACCTATTTTAATAGCTTTACCAACCTTCAAATCTATATATGCCTCCTTAAATGTATCCTTAAAAGCATTTATACTTTCCATGCTGCTATCATGAGGTGAAAGCGCAACCAACTTAGGATTTCTCGCTTTTAGATAATCTAAAGTGTCATCTCGGTCATTCTCACACCATGGTTCCCATGGAGGCCTTCTTGTTACAATAAATTTATAGATGGGCAATCCTTCCCAAGTTATATCATCTCCAGGGAATTCAGGGATTGGTAGATGTAAACCACCCATAATTCCATAAATGGGAGTGTCAAACAATGCTTCCACACGGTCTATTATTTTATGAATTCCTTGATGACCACATCCCACAATTACCACAATCCCTTTTCCTTTCACATTGATAGCAAGAGCTTGTTCGATTGTTTCTCCGAAGAAGAACATAGGATTTCGAATAGATCCTATAGAAGCGATACCATTTGCTATAATCCTTGGTTCAGTCACGTGATGTATTTTAGCTGTGGGATGAATCATTGGTACTGGAGTAAATGCATCCACATGGCTCAGGTCAACCTGACTTCCTGAAAGGGAGAAGGTTTTATTACTTACCCATTTATCGCCACCTACGTGATCTCCATGTAAATGAGATATAACAACATACTTAAAATCTTTTATAGTAATTCTTAATGATTCCATATTTTTAAGAAGTGGAGAAGGATGTTTATCTTCATCATTTAAACCCGTATCAAACAATATTCCGGTATCATCTGCTTTAATGTAATAAGAAACACCATTTTCAGTAAAAAAATTACCTTCAGCTTGAAAATCAATGAGAGGTATTATTTTCAAATGATCAACAGTACCCATATCATCTAATTTTTTAATCTTAGTACTCAACCATTCTTTTTCAGCGATTTTTTTGTTCCTTTCAAATCTTTCATTCAATATCATAAGTGTGAATAAAGACATCGAAATATGGAATGCTCGAACTAATTCCTTTTCAGAAAGTTTCTCCCCCTCCAAAATTTTAGATATGATCTCACGATCCTTTTTTAAAGGATATTTTTTAAGTAGTACCTTAATTTCCTCTAGACTTAAATTATTCAATTCTAAAACCAACTTTTATTTCATGAGTAATTCTTAACAATTCTCAAATTTTTTTATATCTTATTATAATCACTAGCTCTTTTTCTTTGGAAAAAACATTCCTACTTTTCTTTTATATTCTATATATGTTTGCCCATATCGAATCTCTAAATCATTTTCTTCTGCTTTGCAGAACCAATAAAAGATTGGAAACCATACAAAAGAATATAAAAAAAGAAAGGGAGAATTTAATAATAGCGCGACCGCCCACCATATAAAAACTTCTCCTAATGCTTGAGGATGTCTAATGCGTTCATATATGCCCTTATAAAGAGTATGCTCCTTATCAGGAAAAAGTGCTTCTCTTCCAGCGTCTTTAACTCCTTTAAGCATAATATATAAGCAAGGAATTAAAATAAAAATACTCAAAATAACAGAGATCCAATAGTCCCAAATAAAAAATTGAGGAATTGGAATTGGGAGCGGGAAAAAGAAATAAAGAATATAATTAATAACTGTAATTAATTCAAAAATGCTGGCAACTATTCGATAAATTCCACACTTCTTATATGCAATCTCGCCTATTTTTTGTTCTAATTTAGCAGGGCTTACACTTATAATATAAAAGAAAGCCATTAATAAAGTTGAGATAAAAAGAGATGAAAAGTTAATCCATTCTATCATAATTTTCAATTAAAACTAAGTGTAATATAAAAGTTTTCCATTTTGTTCAATTGATTTAACCTTATACTGAGCTTCCAAAAAAAACAAATGTCCTAAAACCTCACTTAAAGCCATATATGAATTCATTTCATCCAATTCTTCTCCAAAATGGATTTGAGAAATTTTATAAGCAGTCATAGGGTTGCCTTTAATTAAATTTGAAATATCATTTAATCTGGTTTGATGATGTTTTTTAATTTGTTCAATTCGTTCATGTGGATTGTAAATTATTTCTTGGTGGGCAGGGAAGATTATCTTTGGTTCTAAAGCATCTATCTTGTCTAATGAAGCTAAATAATGCTTTAAAATATTATTAAAATCATAATCTTTATACTTTTCTGCCATATCTGTGGGAATTACAAAATTTCCTATGTGGGGGGTTATTCTAGAAAGGATGTGATCTCCAGAAAAAAGATATTTTCTTTTTTTATCAAAAATACAAATATGACCGAAACTATGCCCAGGAGTCCAGATAATTTCTAGATTATCAAATATTATATCTCCATCATGTACTATAAGATCAGGCTCTTGATACTGTAAAAATTTTGGCCAATATGTAAAAAACTGAATAATTCTTTTTCCTTGCTCTTCACTTATTCCATATTTTATCAATTGATTGGCCGTTATTCTTGCTTCCTGTTCTAATTCCTTTAAGTTCTCCTCATTAGTTTCCCATTTTAATAGGTCATGAGTTATATCATGCATTACAATTTTGAGATTGGGATTTTTCTGTTTGAGTATTTTCACTAAACCCATATGATCTGTATGGATATGACTGATTATACAATAGTCGATGTCTTGAATTGAAATTTTCATATTTTCAAAAGCAGAAAATAATTTCTTCTTCCAATTTCCCATATTCAAACCAGAGTCAATTAGGATATTCTCTCCATTTAACTCAAAGAGATAAAGGCACACGTATTTAACGGCGAAAGGAACATCTATTTTGATTTGATATATTCCTTCAATTTCATTAACTTCAAATTTAGAACTAGACAATGTTAATACTTCTAATATTCTTACTTTATTGGGTAAAACTTTGAGAATTTTAGTACTTTCCGATATTAATAGATAGAATTGAATTAATAAAAAATTTAAATTTTAAATCTAAATAATTTAATGTTTCTATTATTTAATTTGAATTAATTTTTCAAAACAAACTATTTGAATTCATGGATTTAATAAAACTCTCTGAAAAGCATCTTAAACCAGCTAGTTTGGTACTATCAAGGGCTTTTCAAAATGATCCAATAATTCGATGGCAGATTCCTGATGCTAATAAGAGATTTTTAAAAGCTTCCTATATTTTTGAAATAAAACTTCGCATTGGTATCAAATACGGGGAAGTATATGGAACAACTGAAAATTTAGAGGGTATAGCTATTTGGCGTTCCCATAAAAATGTAAATTATCCTTATTGGCAATATTTAATGAATGGTGGCTTCAAATTACCATTTAAATTTGGCTTCAAAAATACTAAACGGATGACGTTTGTTAAAGCTGTTAGCGATTCAATGCGTAATATCTATATGAAAAAACCTTACCCATATTACTATTTGAAATTAATTGGTGTAGATCCGAAATTCCAAGGATTAGGTTTTGCGAGTAAGCTTATCAAACCAATGCTAAAACTTATAGAAAATGAAAATTTGCCAATATACTTAGAAACTACTTTAGAGAGAAATCTCCTTTTTTTTGAATATTTTGACTTTGAAAAACTTGAGGAAATTATTATTCCTAACACAAATATAGTTCATTGGTCAATGATTAGAATTAGTGGGATTTAATGTATTAATATTATCAACCATATTAAGTCAGTTTTTTCTCTTCATTTTAATAATTAAGATTTGTCTATTTTGAATATATATTTGTCTAAAATAAAGAAATGCCACTAAATGAATCTCCCTTCCATCTTTCTTTCTATCCAATAATATTAAAAATGCATTTTTCTATTATTCTAATTACATATTTTTAAAAAAAATAATTCGCGTAAAAAGATGACAAATAAAATGGAAAGAAACCTAGAAAAGGATTTAACTAAGATTATTAGAAAGGAAAGATTTCAAGGTAAAATGATAAGCTATATGTCCAAGGTCGGTAAATTATTACTTTTCACTCTTCCTATTGCACTTGTAGTTATAACTATACTTACTCTATTTGCTCCTCTTGATATCACATTAACAATTATCTTTTATGCAATTTTGGGAATCTACTTTTTTAATTCAGTAATGCTCTTACTTGGAGCAAATTCAACGGAATCCTCACTTAAAATGCGTTTAAATTTTGAAAGAAAAAGAGGACGACCAATAGATAGCCTCGATGGTTTTGATTTATTAGCTAATAATGTAAAACGAGTGACTAACTTATTAAAAATCATTTCGCTCATTTGTTTTGTTGCGTTAGTATTATTTATAATAATGTTGTATCTTGGTGATCTCAATTTAGGATTTGCAGCAGCAGGTTTTGCTTTGGTTGGTTTTGGTTTAGCTATATTAATTCGAAGTCTAAATCTTAATATCCATGATGTAAATGGTCTTCAAGATTACTACAAGCCAAACACGCATCAGATTTTCTTAGATAACTTTTTCGCAGAAATTTTATCAAATCACCTTGATCCAGTCACTTTCCTTAAATGGGATGAGTATTTGGCGGGTATAAACAAAATTTTAACTCCAACATTCATACAAAAAGTAAGAGAACAGGAAGCAGAAGAATTGCCTATAACGTTTGCTATTGAAAAGATCTTATTTCTTTATTATCTAAAATTTCAAGATGTTTTAACAGAAGAACAATTTATTCAAGAATTAAAAGAAGTAATTGATGTAGAATCCTATGATTTTGACATTGAGAAGGGTTTATTAATAGAGGGCTCCTGGTATTTCTCTACAAATGATATTTTTAAATTGTTCAATTATATCAAAAAATACAACCCAGGATTTTTTGATATTATCGATAGACTCCAATTAGAATTAGCAGATAATATTGAACGCATTTCGAAAGATCCGATTTACATGGATTCAGCAGCTCAAGAAGTTGTTTATTTAAAAACTGAGTTAAATATTATGGTTTTCCTATATAATAACTCTCCAGAAGCTAGAAAATATAGTATAAAAATAAATGCTCCTGGATTTGAACCAAGTAAGTTGAAACTCGACATCGAAGTGGAAGGAAGAGGCGAATTCAAAATACCGAATACTCCTATCCCATTAATCTCATCTGAAGGTAGAGATATTGTGGGAGTTTTATCAACAATGTTAGAAAATGGAGACACAATATGGTTAACCTTAGAACCAAGAGAGACTGGAACGCAGACAGTGCAAGTTTTTTTACTATCATCAGATGGTACAATAATCGAAGGAAAAACACGAGCAGTGAAAGTATCAAAGAACCTGAAAGATTATCTTAAGAAATTTAGCTCTATTGGTTCTCTATTAGGCGGTTTAGCAGTTCCACTAGCAAAAATATTACCTTCATTAATAGGTTAAAAGAATTCTATATCTATCTTTTTTTAATATTTTTTTTATTTTAGAAGTAAATCTGAGTTGATTAATTATTTGGACCTTTAATAGAGAAAATTCAATCGTATTTTTGTCGCATAAGTTTAAATATATATACTTGACTAGATATGTGTTTGTATTGAATATTTAGAAGGGATTTATCTTATTAAATAATCTTTCATCAAAAAAAGTTAATTTATCTTCTTATATAAAAATAGAAGGGTGAGATAACTGATTGAATCAGAACTTTATCAAACTGAACAACTTTTTAAAGAACTTTTTGAGAATGTAAATAGTGGTGTTGGAATTTACGAAACAATTGATAATGGTGAAAATTTTATAATTAGGGAGATGAATAGAGCAGGATTAGCTAATTGTCGAGTTTCCAGAGAAGAAGCTATTGGAAAAAATCTTATGGATGTATTCCCTAATGTAGATGATTTTGGTTTTGTTGATGTCTTACGAAGAGTTTGGAGAACTGGTAAATCAGAACATTCTCCTACAGCGTTATATCAAGATGATAGAGTCTATGGTTGGACAGAAATGTACGTATATAAATTACCTTCAGAAAAAGTAGTTGCTATTTTTGAGACTCAAACGAAGCTTATTGAAGCTAAACAGAATTTCAAAAAGAAGGTAGAATTTGAAACTGTGATTTCTAACATATCTTCACAATTTGTCAATCCTAAGAGTATTGATGATGCAATAAATTTTTCCCTTAGAAAAATAGGAACTTTAAGCAAATCAAGTCGGAGTTATTTATTCATATTTAATGAAGATACCAAAACTATGAGTAATACCCATGAATGGTGTGCTGAAGGTGTTCCACCACAAATAACAGAACTTCAAAATACACCAATGGAAGCATTTCCATGGTCAATAAACAAAATTAAGAAAGAAGAGATTTTGAATATAGATAGTATTGATAATTTGCCCCCAGAAGCTTCATCAGAAAAACAAGAATTCTTGAGAGAAAATATTAAGTCTCTAATTTTTCTACCAATTAAAATAGGACAAAGAATTTCAGGTTTTATTGGATTTGATGACATAAAATCTTCAAAAAAATGGAGTGAAGATGATGTAAACCTTCTAAAAATAACTTCTGATATCATAGGAAATGCCTTAACACGTAGAGACATGGAACAAGAATTGGCAGAAATAAATATAGAATTGAAAAAACAAATTAGCGAAAGAAATAAAGAATTAAAAGAGTCAGAAATAAAATATCAAAAATGGATTAAGGAATGCATAATAGGAGTATGGGTGATTGATTCAGAATACAATACAACTCTTGTAAATCCACACATGTCAATAATTTTAGGGTATTTAGAAAAAGAAATGATAGGGAAAAGCTTACTTTCATTTATGGACGTTGATAGTCAGAAATTGGCATTAGAAAACCTAAAAAGACAAAAAGACAAGAAAGTCAGTTTAGATATTGAATTTACCTTTCTTCATAAAAATGGTAATCCAATATATACCCAATTTCGAGCAACGCCAATTTTTGATGATGATGGGAAATTCGAAGGAGCTTTTGCATTTATCGCAGATATATCTGCACGCAAAAAAGCAGAAAACATTTTATTTGAAAGTAAACAATTATTAGAAATGACTTTAAACAGTTTACAAGAGTCAATCTTTATTTTAAATGCTGAAGTTCCTCCAAGAATAATAAATTGTAATCCTAATTCTGAAAAAATTTTTGGATATAATCGAGAAGAATTTATGAACCGTACAACAGCATTTTTGCATATTGATATTGATTCGCTTAAGGAATTTCAGAATTATTTATATCCGGAGATTGAAAAATCTGGATATATTCGGAATTTTGAATATAAAATGAAGCGAAAGGATGGAACTATCTTCCCGACAGAACATAGTGTGATCCCACTAAAAAACCAAAGGGGTGACCGTATTGGCTGGGTAAGTGTTGTAAGGGATATTACTGAACGTAAAATTGCGGAACAGAGATTAAAAGAATCTGAAGAAAAATTTCGAAAATCGTATTATCAAACAAACCTTTATAAAGACATATTTGCTCATGATATCAACAATATCCTCCAGAATATCAGTTCCTCAGTCGAGCTTAGCTCTCTCTATCTTAATAATCCTGAAAAACTACATACAATAAAGGAATTATATGATATCGTGGATGAACAAGTTAATAGAGCAAAAAAATTAATTTCGAATGTTCGAAAAATAACTGAACTTCAAGATTCTGAAATTATTTTAGAAAAAATGGATAGTAATCGAGTATTGAAACATGCTATTGAATTTTTACAATCTAGTTTTCAAACACGGAATATTAATATCCAACTCAACTCTCCCATTAAAAGAAATTTTGTATATGCAAATAATCTTTTATTAGATGTTTTTGAAAACATATTAATCAACGCTGTCAGACATAATAATAAATCTAAAATCGATATAACTATAGATATAAGTAAAGAACAAAAAGGAGATAAAAATTATACTAAAATGGAATTTAAAGATAACGGAGTAGGGATTTCTGATCATCGTAAAAAAACTATTTTTGAAAGAGGAACGCAGAAATTACAAAAAACTAAGGGAATGGGACTTGGGTTATCTCTTGTGAAAAAAATTATTGATATTTACCATGGTGATATCTGGGTTGAGGACAGAGTTAAGGGTGACCACAGACAAGGAAGCAATTTTATAGTTTTAATTCCCACTAATTCTTAATTTTCCAAGTTGAACTCCTTTTTCCAAATTTATTATAATAAACCGAAATCAAAATAGATTCATTTTTCATAATTACACTTTAAAATATTACTATAAACTTTAAATGCGATATAGATAAAAATGAAATTATGGAAACTTATGATTTAGTGGTTATTGGGAGTGGAGTTGGATTAACTGTTTTAAATACTGGCCTTCAAATAGGAATGAAATGTGCTCTTGTAGAAAATGCTAAAATGGGAGGCACATGTTTAACACGAGGTTGCATTCCTTCAAAAGTATTAGTACATCCCGCTGATTTAATCAGAGAATCTCAACATGCTCAAAAAGTTGGAATAAAATTCAATGTAGAAAATATCGATTGGGGATTAATAGAAAAAAGGATGTGGTCACAAATCGATGAAAGTAAGTTGATAGACGATGGGCTTTCTACTGTTCCCAATTTGGATGTTTACAAGGGAATTGGTGAGTTTATAAGTGAATATGAGATGAAAGTGAAACATAGCATAAATGGTAAAGAGATAGGACATTTTAAAGGTGAGCGATTTTTAATTGCCTCAGGAGCAAGATCATTCATACCACCAATTCAAGGTATAGAAGATATTGATTACGTTATAAATGAAAACTTTTTTGGAGACAGGTTTCCAAAAAAACCATGGACGAGTCTAATTATTATTGGTGGTGGTGTTATAGCTGCAGAATTTGCACACATTTTTTCAGCAATGGGTACTGAAGTGACTATAGTGGAGATGCTTTCACGATTAGTTATAACAGAAGAGCCTGAGATCAGTCAATTGTTAGAAAAAAATTTCAGTAAGTATATGAGAGTATTGCTAAATGAAAAGGCAATTAAAGCATATAAGAAGAAAAAACAAAAAGTAATTTTGATTAAAAATATGCAAACAGGAGTAGAAAGGGAAATAATGGCAGAAGAGATTCTTATCGCTGCTGGACGACGTTCAAATGCAGATTTATTGCATATAAAAAATACGGGAGTTGAAATAGATGAGCGAGGATGGATAAAAACAAACAACTACTTAGAAACTAATAAAAAGAATATTTGGTGTATTGGTGATGCCAATGGTCTTTATCAATTTAGACATAAGGCAAATTATGAAGCAGAAATTTGTATAAATAATATATTTGGTCCTGAAGATCAAAAAAGATCTGTAGATTATTCTGCAGTTCCATGGGCGATATTTACATATCCACAGATTGGTCATGTTGGAATGACTCAAGAAGAAGCAATTGAACAAGGGCATGAGATATTCGTAGCTATGAAAAATTATTCCACTGTAGCAAAAGGATTTGCTATGGGATATGAGAATGGTCAAGAAGATGATGGATTTGTAAAATTAATAGTTGATAAATCGTATAAAATATTAGGAGCACATGTGATTGGACCTCACGCAGCAATTTTAGTACAACCTTTTGTATATTTGATGAATTCGGGATTTACTTGTACGTTACCTGAATATCATGATGAAAAAGACATTCCTAAAGTAGAACGAGCATGTCCAGAAGCAGGCTCCTTTATGCCTATTTATCATTCAATGGTTATTCACCCTTCTCTTAATGAAGTAACTGGGTGGGCTATTGGTAATTTAAAACCAGTAAATATCAAAATGGAACATCATGAACATCATCATAATTAATTTCATATATTAAACTGATTTTTCTTATCTTCTTTTTTTAACTTTTATTAAAAGGTAGATTTAGAAACAACCATCAATTATTTAGATTCTTAATCCAATATTAAGATTAGATGGTAATAAAAAACATTAATTCTAAAAAATACAATGGAATTGGACAGATTTTTACTCCAAGTTATATTGCCGAATTTATGGTTAATAATATCATTAAATTTATCACAAATTGGAAAAAAAGACCTGAAACATTAAGAATTTTAGAACCTTCAGTAGGAGAAGGCATATTTTTAAAATTTCTCTTAAAAAATCAATTCTTTAATATAATTGCATATGAAATGGATACTAACTTGAAAGAAAATCTATTAAAATTGTACCCAAATATAAATTTCAGATTTGAAAATTTCTTGGGATCAGATCCAAATGAAAAATTTGACCTTATAATTGGCAATCCACCATATTTAGGTCAAAATTACAATTCAGAATTATTTCAAGATTACATTAAAAAATTTCCTATTTGTGATAAGTATTTTGTAGGAAATATGGATTTATTTTATTATTTTATTCATTTAGGTATAGAAAAGCTAAAACCCGGAGGAATTTTAACATATATCACAACAAATTACTGGATTACAAAATCTAAAAAAACAGGAATAAAATTTTTAAAACCTCATATATTGGAAGAGTGTTACTTACTACAATATATAGATTTATCAGATTTATATCTATTTGAGAGAGCTAAAGGTCAGCACAATTGTATTTTTGTCTTACAGAAAAAAACTAAACAGGAAAAACTACAAAAGATAAATAAAAATATTGAAATAATTCAATTATTTGGAAACAAAAGATTTAGTCCAAAAGATAACTCAAATAATAAGAAAATTTTCAAAGATCTAATTAAAAAAATCGATTTAAATATAATTAGGAAGTATAAATCTGCATTAACTAATAATGATTTAAGAAATGATGAAAGTTGGAACCTTCTTTATCCTAAGGAATTACAAATAATTGTGAATGGGATCGAAACCTATTGTAAAGTTAATGGAAAAATTTCATTATTAAAAGACTATTTCTTAATCCGGAACGGTTTAATTCTTATAAAAGATTCAATTTTTATTTTAAATGAAGAAAAGGATTTAATGATTAAAGATAATGATTTTTTCATTCAAGTTGATGGCCAGTTTCTAAAACTCAATGAATTTGAGAAAACTAGGCTCAAAAAAATATATAAAAGTAAATCTATAAAAGCCTATGGATATGATAATGAAAAATTTGCAGGATACCTAATTTACTTCAATAAGAATGAATTTAATGCAAAAACCAATCAATTACGCAACAGATTGCTTGAAGCTAAATATCCTAATCTCTCAAAATATTTAAAACAATTCGAAGCAGAATTAATTGATATCCTAGTAAACGCTAAAGAGAACCCAGAAGACATCTATTTTCCTAGAAGAGGTTCTTTCATTCGAATGTTTGATGAAAAAAATCAGAATAATTTATTAGATCTCGAATTACTATATGACGCGCATCATAAAATATTCTTCAAATTTATATCAGATAAAAATATTTTTGGATATTCAAATGAACAATATTATGCTACCTCAGATACTTATTTTCTCTGGCCTAAGTCTAAAGTGACTAATATTGATTATTTATTTATTCTTGCCTATCTAAATTCTAAGATTGTACATTTTTTGTATAAATCTAGAAATATCAAAATTAAAAGAAGTAAAACAAAACTCGAACAGACTTTGCCAATTCCGCAACTTGAAAATTTTACAACTCCAGTTAAGAATGAAATTATAAAATTAATAAAATTACTTACAACTTTTTTGGTTAATAAACATAATAATGAGAAATGGAGTAATAACTTATCAGATTTACAATATTATTCAATACCAAATTATAAAGAATTTAAGATGAATGTTATTAATGCTATAAAAAGTAAAAATTATATTTATATAGAAGATTCCATTGATAACCTTTTTTTTCAATTATTTGGTATAAATAAAATCAAGTTAAATTACTTATTAAAGAAATATTATTATCCTTAATAAAATCAATTTTCATTGCTCCTTTTCCTTATTTTTAAAAATCGATAAGTTTTTATATTTATACTGGCATATGTAAATTGTAAGTTTGTAAATTATTGGTTGACAATTCTTAAAGATTAGGTGAGAAATGTGCCAGACGAATTTGATGATTTTATTGATGAAATTAAAAAACGCTTTAATTTAAATTCAGATATGTTTGATGTGGATTTTTTATTTATTCCAGAATCGGATAGCAATCCAGAATTAAATCCATTTAATAGAAAAATAAAGAGTTTTAAAATATCATATCATTTTGAATCAGGTATGGAAAAACCTGAGATTAAGATTGAAGGAAATATTGATGATCATAAAATCCGAGAATATTTAGCAAATGTAGATTTATCTAAATATCCAACATTAAAAAAGATGTTTAAAACTGAATCTATAGAAGAAATTGATGCAAATAAGCTTTCATTAGATTTTTCTGAGCAAGAAAGTAATTTATCTATTTTAGAACCTCATACTGAAATTAATGATTATAAAGATTATTCCGAAATTATTCTTGATATTCCTGGAATGAGTGAAGAAGATATTAAAATTGACATAAGCGAAGGGGGAACTCAGTTGATATTTAATGCAGAAAATAAAGGTCGAAGATATAATAAAAATATTTATTTACCTTTCAAAACTACAACTAAAAGCTATGAATTGGAAGTGAAAAATGGATTAGGAATTATTATAGTAAAGAAACCGGATAAATAAGAATTTTTTATATACAAACTATTATATATTAAAATTATCGATATTTTGAGATGAAAAAGAATGAGTGGGATGACTCGTGAATATAAGGGAGAAGGAAGAAAAGTAAGAGTCAAAGATGCTTATAAGGGAGATGCTGGGAGAGGAAGAATTAGGATGGATCCTAATGTTATTGAGGAACTTCAGCTTAGAACTGGTGACGTTATAGAAATCTCCCATCATGTTGCAGGAAGGAAAACTGCAGCTCTTTTATATCCCGGTAAACCAGAAGATACAGATACTAATATTATTAGAATAGATTCTTCATTAAGAAGGAATCTAAATGCTTCTTTAGATGATGTTGTGGAGATTCGTAAAATCGAAGCAAGTTTAGCAGATAGAATAACATTTGCTGGGTTGGAGGAGTCAATCATACTCAGAACTCCTCAACAAATAACCCAGATATTAGAAAATCGTGTAATTACAAAGGGAGACATTCTAAGTTTCAATGCAATGGGGAGGCGAATTGACTTCGTAGTTATTGATTATTTTCCTAAAGCTGATGCTGTTAGAATTCATTTAAATACCAAAATTACTATTTCAGAAAAAACTCATAAAGAACTTGAAGAATTAGAAAGAAGAAAAGTCACCTATGAAGATATTGGGGGCTTAGAAGAAGAGATTCAGAGAATTCGTGAGATGATTGAATTGCCAATAAGGCATCCTGAATTATTTAAAAGGATAGGGATTGATCCACCAAAAGGAGTATTACTTCATGGACCACCCGGTACAGGAAAAACTTTGTTAGCAAGAGCCGTTGCTGGAGAAACTGATGCTCATTTTATAACAATAAGTGGACCAGAAATCATGAGTAAATTTTATGGTCAAAGCGAAGAAAATCTTCGTAGAGTTTTTGAAGAAGCAAAAGAAATGGCACCATCAATAATATTCATAGATGAATTAGATTCAATAGCACCTAAAAGAGGTGAAGTCACTGGTGAAGTTGAAAGAAGAGTTGTAGCGCAATTGCTTTCATTATTAGATGGCTTAGAAGGGAGAGGTGAAATCATTGTTATTGGAGCAACAAATAGAGTAAATGATATTGATCCTGCTCTTAGACGTCCTGGAAGATTTGACCGAGAAATCGAAATTGGAGTTCCAGGTACAGATGGGCGTTATGAAATCTTATTGATTCATACACGTGGAATGCCATTATCTGGTGATGTTGATCTTAGTCTTATAGCCGAAAAAACTCATGGATTTGTGGGAGCAGATGTAGAAGCATTAGCAAAAGAAGCTGCCATGTTAGCAATAAGAGAATTATTACCAAAAATTAATTTAGACAAACCTATCCCTCTTGAGATCTTAATGGAATTGCAGATTAAAATGAAACACTTTGAATCAGCAAGAACTAGTATAGAACCTTCAGCTTTAAGAGAAGTTTTGATTAGCCAACCTACTGAAACTTGGGATGATATTGGGGGATTAGAAGAAGCTAAACAACAATTGAGAGAAGTCATAGAATGGCCGTTAAAATATCCAGAATTGTATAAACATTTGCATTCCAAACCTCCTAGTGGGATCTTACTTTTTGGACCCCCAGGAACTGGAAAAACACTTTTAGCTAAAGCATTGGCTCATGAAAGCGAAGTTAATTTTATTTCAGTAAAAGGTCCTGAGTTCTTATCCAAATGGGTAGGTGAAAGTGAAAAAGCAGTAAGAGAGACTTTTCGAAAAGCAAGAGCAGCATCTCCTTGTATTATCTTCTTCGATGAAATTGATGCAATAGCAGGAATGAGAGGTAGATTTGCGAGTTCTCAGGTAACTGAACAAGTTGTTTCGCAGTTATTAACTGAAATGGATGGTTTGGAAGGTTTAAAAGATGTAATTTTACTTGCAGCGACTAATAGGCCAGATATGCTTGATCCAGCATTATTACGTTCAGGTAGATTTGGTCGGCACATCGATATCCCAATGCCAGATCAAGAAGCACGAGTAGAAATATTTAAAATTCATCTAAGAAATAAACCTTTAGCTGAAGATGTAGATATTGAACAGATGGCACAAGATCTTGAAGGATATACAGGGGCAGATATCCAAGCAATTTGTGAAGAAGCTACACTCTTAACAATCCGTAAAGCAGTAGGTGATACCAACATTGATACTAGGAATGCAGACTCTGTTAAAGTAGTAAAAATCTCAAAAGCGGAATTTAAAGATTCGATTGGAAAAGTTCTTAAATCAGCTGATAAAGCTAAAATATCTCATGAAAGGTTCGCAAAAGAACCTTCAGAAGACTTATATAGATAATATTTATGAAAAACTTAAAAGATTTAAATACAAAATTGAGGAGTGAGTCTAATGGAATTGAAAGAACAAAATGAAAAAGATATTTTTCTTAGCATTGATAATTTGCTTGAAATATTAGGAAATCCTACAAGGAGAATCTTACTTTCTAAATTGGCTAAAGTTCCTTTAGGAGCTTCAGAGTTAGCTGCTTCATTTGGGAAAAAAATTTCAAGACAAGCGATTCACAGTCAACTTAAAATGCTTTCTGATTATGGGGTTATCGAAAGCTTTGGGGAAGATCCAAGGAATATTAAATATCGTATTAGTAGTAATTTGTCTTTAAGAATAGATATCACTCCAGATTATTATAATTTAGATTATAACGTAGCCAAAATTGATGATTATAGAGAAAATTTAGAGCTTAAGGAGACTGGATGCCATGTAGATTATCAAAAAATTAAAAGCCCTGATAAAAAGCTTAGATTCTTAGGCGAAAAAATAAAAGGAATTGAGCAAGAGATTAACGAATTAGAAAACAATAGAAACAATTTATTACATAGTAAAGAATGTTTCATTGTAGAATTAAAAAATTTAATGAAGGAAAAATATGAAGGAAAACTCAGGCGTGAACAGCCAAATTTAGAAAAAGAAATATTTTATACGTTATTTTTTAATCCAGATCGATATTTTAAAAGAATAAATATTGATTCTTTATTGGATGATATGTTCTTCAGTGATATGGATATAATTAGACGGGATATATCGAAGGTAACAGTCAGACATTTGCTTAAGGATTTGTCCAAAATGATGGATTTCTTATATGAAGATGAAGAAGATTGGTTTTTTGATATTTAAATTGATCTTTTATGATTTAATATTTTAAAAATTATAGGTAACTAATGAATCTACAAGAATTAAAGAAGGAAATACCTGAGATCTTCAAGCAGGTTAAAACAGATGTACGACAAGTATATGGTCGCCACCGAGCGGGTTTAAGTCTTGGACTTGTGGAGATGGGTATGTATAGAGGTGGTTTTATAGGTGGAATGCATTTCTCTCCAGGAACTGATATTGTTATGAACAAAACTCCCTTAGAAGTCATTTTAAAAGAACAATCTTACGAAATAGTATGGGCATATACTTATCATATTCTTTTACATGAGTATATTCATTCTTTAGGTATCCTTAATGAACATCAATGTAGAAACATTACTCTCAGAATAAGCGAGAAGATTTTCGAAGAAACAAGCCATCCTGCTATAATACTAGCAAAAAATGGTATTGGAACCTTTTTTCCTAATTTACCCCTAATTTATGCTCCACCAGATCTTAATCCTGATGGAATTAAGATTGAATATATCATTAATTTTGATCACGAAAGCTATGACTATATCTCTTAATTTATGAATTTTTTATACCTACTGATTTGAGACATTTATTAAGAGTACTTATTAATTTTTGATGGGTAAAAGGTTTATCTAAGAATTCCATTGCCCCATTTGAATAGACTTCTTCCTTAACTGTTCTATCAGCGCTAGCAAAAATAACTATGGAATTATGATCAATTTTTAGAATTTCTTTTAGAGCATCTAAGCCATTTTTTATTGGCATTCTATAATCTAAAATTATTATATCCGGTTTATCTGGAAAATTTTTAAACATTTTTATCGCTTCATCTCCATTATTAGCGATTCCTAAAACTCGAAATCCAGACATTTTCAATAAAAGTTTATACAATCTTTGGAGATCTCTATCATCTTCGGCAATAAATATTGTCTTTATCCCTAAATCACCTTTGATACTTAGCCCTGCTCAAATTCCAAATATTTTAGATTGTTCTAAAATAAAAATTTATACTCACTAAGCGTACAAACCTATCACAGTAATTATCGTATTTATGCTTTAACTTTTAAAAAAAGTAGGCTCATTTTTTATTTTATGAAAACATAAATTTAAGAGAAGTTTGAAACTATTATCGAAAGTTTTTTTTGTCCTATAACTTTACTTGAACTTAGAACTCTTAAAGAAATCAAAAAACTGGAGGAAATAAGATTCCACAAACATTATCTGATGATGAATCTCTTGATGAAGAAAAAGAATCTATACAAAAAAGCATAGATATCACCCCAGAGCAGTTAATTCTCAATTGGAAGTTTCAAAATGTAGATAAAAAACTAACGTATGACATAAAACGTTGTATAGGGTGTTCTCTATGTAAAATTGTGTGCCCTGTTGATGCAATTGAACTTGGTCCAATTCCTGATATTGCTCAAGGAATACTAGACGAAAATAATCCAAAAATTTTAATAGATCATGATAAATGCTGTTATTGCATGTTATGTGCTGTAATTTGCCCAAATGACGCGTTTCATGAAAATATTACTCCAGAAGAACAAATTAATCTTAATGAATTCCCCTCAATTGGTAAATTTTTCCAAATTGATATGAAAAAGTGTATTGAAGACCCTAAAAACGAGATTTGCCAATTATGTCTAAGTGTTAGAGATAGAAATAACATTAAGGATTTTTTTAAAATTCAAAAAGAATGCCCTGTTCAGTGTTTTACAATTAATTCTCCATTATCAGGAGAAGTAATCATCAAAAAAAATATGCTTCATAAATGCGATCCACAAGGATGTAAAGCATGTGTTAATATTTGCCCAACAGAATCTTTTTTTATTCCTGAAAGTGCTGAGGATGTAAAAAAATATGGAAAAATTGCCTGTAATGAAAATGAGTGTTTTTATTGCGGTGCATGCGAAAATTCTTGTCCTGATGATTTGATTATTGTTAATAGAAAAGAAGTTGAAATCAAAGATCCTAAAAATCCTGGAAATTATCCTTGGATTGAGGGATGGATAAAGAGTATAAAAGAAATTATTAAAAAGGGCTTAATTTTAAGGAAATTGCAAGTAAAGATCCCAACTATTGAAGAAGAAGTTAAAGAACTTAAGGAAAAAATAGAAGAAAAGATTCCCCAATTATCTAAGGAAGACAAGGAAAAATTGAACGAATTAAATGAAAAAATTCAAGCTTTCCTCAGATCTCCAAAAATAAGATACTGGATAAAAGACAAAAAAACAAATAAAATTACTAAAGAACTGAAAAAGTTTCTAAATAGGGAATAATCAATAGTAAAAAATCTCTCTCTTCAAAATTATCCTTGTTTAAATATTTTTTCGAATAATAAAGTTAAATATTTGAAATATTAGTGGAGCTTAGTTAAATGAAATTAATTCTAAAAATTAAGCCTAATAAATCATCAAGAAAAAACCGAATTATTGTTTGGATCAAAAAAAATTCTGATCTAAATGAAGATATTCTTCAAATCTTTCAGTTCTTTAAAAATGATCTTAAGTTTTCCATCATTAGTAAATTTTTAAGATATTATGTTGTATCTTCTGAAAATCCAGCAATTATCTTGAACTTAGTCTCAGCAATTCAAGAATCAATTCCAGAAGTTTACTTTAATAAAGAAGATTCGGTAGAAGTTAAAGATTTAATAGATATATAGGTTTCTCTAAAATAGAATGGTATATTAGGTATTTTAATGGGAGAGGGGGGAATTGAACCCCCGACCCCTTGGTCCCAAACCAAGATTCACGCCATAGAGATAATCCCTATGGTATCATACCAAGCTAGACCACCCTCCCTTTGCTATTCAAGCTACTCTTATTAAAGATCTTGCTTAATCTTAAGAGTCGGGATGATAATTTTTACAACTTGAAATAAATTCTAATTGATATATAATACAAATAATAAAAATTAAAATATTTTTTCAATTTGCATTTTTAAATTTTAGGAAGGAGTATTTTTATTCTTTGTTAAAAGGAATTGTAAAGCAAAATTTAGAGCCTTTATTCCTCCCCTCAGACTCAACCCAAATTTTTCCACCATGTAACTCTACTATTTTTTTTGCGTTAAATAAGCCCATACCTGTTCCTTCAATCCCAATATCCCATCCTTGGCCATATCGTTCAATTTTACCAAATTGTTTGAAGATTTTCTTTTTATCATCTTCTGATAAACCAATTCCATTATCTTGAACGCAAACATAAGCAAAATTTTCTTTTTTTTTAGCTGTTATATTTATTTCTCCAAATGGAGGTGAATATTTTATGGCATTAATTATCAAATGTGAAAAAACATCATAAATCCTCTCTTTTTCAAAATTTAGAATTAATTTATCAGGGATGTCAATAGTTATATAATGATTTCTTGTTTTTGCCAAACCACGTAAATTTTTTACACAAAATCTTATTAAAAATGATAAATCTTCTTCTTTAGGATTAAAAATTATCTGTTCTGATTCTAATAATGATGTTTCTAGAAGTCTATTAATGAGTGTCTGTAGTTGTTCAGTCCCGTATTTTATCTCTTCTAAAATTGAGAAAACTTCATCATCAAACTTTTCTTTATGTAAATCTAATAAGAGATCAGTAAAACCTTTAATTGATATAAGCGGTGTTTTTAATTCATGAGAGGTTCTTTCAAGTAATTCTGTTTTTAAATTGCTTATTTCTTGCAATTCCCTTTCTGCCTTCTTCCTTTCAGTAATATCTCTTATTATTGCCATAATGTAGTTTTTATTTTCCAGTTTAAAACTACTTAGTGAGATCTCAGCATCAAAAAGACTTCCATCTTTCTTAAGATGTTTCCAATAAAATCTTTGAGGTTCTCCTAAAATCGCTCTCTTGATTAATTCCCTTGCTTTTTCGACAGAATCTTTTCCATCTGGTTGTTTTTGAGGGGAAATATTCCAAGGATGAATCCCAATCATCTCACTTTTATCATCATATCCAAACAAATTTACAGTAATATCATTACAATCAACAAATTTTATATCATCCATTATTGCTATAGCGTCACTCGCACCCGTAAAAATCATACGATATTTTTCTTCTGATTGCTTTAGCAAATTTTCAGCATTTTTCCGTTCAGTTATATCTTCTCCTGAGCTTAGTGTTCCCATTATATTTCGATTGTCGTCATATAACAATGTGTTATGCCAAGCAATTATTTTTTCTTTTCCACTTTTAGTTAAAACAGCATTCTCATAAAATTCTGTAGTTTCAATTTTACCTCGCATTAATCTTTTGAACACTTCATAAACATCATTCTTCATAGTATCTGGTAGACAAGTTAAAAACCAATTCTTACCTATCAATTCTTCTTCTTTATACTCAAGGACATCACATCCCTTTTTATTAATCATTGTAATTTCACCTTCACTATTAAGTGCAATAATAATAACTCCTGCTAAATCTAAGTATAATTGTATTTTTTCTCTTTCTTTTTCTAATTCTAGTTCTGCCTTTTTCTTTTCAGAAACCTCTATGAGAGTAGCTAAAATTGCGTGATGTCCCTCATATTGAATAATTTTTGAATAAATGTCCATCCATTTCAATTCACCTGTCTTTGTAAATACTCTATAAATTTGTGAATGCTGTTCATCTACTATGCCTTTTTGTCTGCGACTTAATCGGTTTATAGCAAGTTGCTTATCTTGAGGATGAACTACATTAAAAAAATCCTTCATAGACCAATTCTGGATTTCTTTAGCAGAATATCCTAACATATTTGTTATAATTTGATTAATATATTTGATCTTAGAGTCTTGGATAATACAAATTCCCATAAATGATTGTTCAGTTATCTCTCTGAATTGTACTTCAGATTCTTTTAATTTTTCTTCAGCTAGTTTACGGCGAGTTATATCTCTTAATACCCCTAAAATTTTTGCCCTCTTGTTTATTTGTACTAAAGATCCTTTCGCGCAAACTGAAATATAATGCCCTTCTTTATGTCTAACCCTATATTCTAAAGATATTATCTTTTCTCCTGCAACTGCCTTTTTAAAGGTTTCCATAATCTTTGGCATGTCATCTGGATGAATGTAACTGAAAAATTGATTGCCAATTATTTCCTCGGGTTTATATCCGAATATATCATAAACTCTTGGACTAATATATGTAAAAGTTCCGTCTAGGTCTATTTCAGCTATAACGTCCAATATATTATTAATTAGAAATTGATATTTACCATTAGATTCTTTTAAAATACTATCAATTTCAAACAATAGTAGCTCAACCCAAGATAATATTGTTTATATGATTGAATAAAATTGGATCGTTATGAATAATTTAGAAGTAACTTTTTTATTTAATAGTTAGTATCCTTTGTTTTTTTAAAAATCGAATTGACATTCTTTTATTGAATTGATTCCTCTTATTACATAATTAAAATGAAAAAAAATATCAGTTTGTTAAGGATAGGTCAAGTAGATCAGTCTATTTTAGATAAATTAAAAAAAGAATTGGAATTAAGTTT
>JBHLNL010000194.1:0-5417 GCA_048941605.1 Promethearchaeota archaeon
AGTAAATAAAGCAATAACCCGCTGAGCATCTTCAATTTCAAAGCTTTTATCATCTATTCCACACACTTCAAGGATTGCTTTAATTCCAATGTTCTCTGCAAGACTTATAGCATTTAATCCATTTTTCAAGATCTCATTCATTTTTTGTTTATCACTGGAAAAATCTTTAATAATTCTCTCTTCAATATTTTCAAAGAGACTTTTTAATGAGAGAATATCTTCTCCTTCTCGCAATATAAAACTTAAAAAAAGATTGTCTTTATTAATAGATTCACCATTAATTTTTCCTGAGTAATAACGTTCATTATCTTTATGGATGGTTACGCTCCCAAATTCTTTCTTTATATGTTTTTCAGAAAATTCCTTTAAAATATTCGATGCAATCTTCTCATCTTGTTTTAAATAATATTCACCTAATATATTTGGTCCAAATGAAGGGTCAATTTCATATAATATCATTGCTCTTGGCATTTTATCAAATCTCAGATGATTTGTATGTTCTATTTATATTAATATTATAGAGTTAATAAGGTTTAGATTTTAAATTTTTATTTAATCTAATTAATTTAGGACATAAGATCTATAAATATCTTGATGTGATAAACATTGGTTGTAATTGAAGATACGTTTTGTGAAGCCTTTGAAGGATTAGTTGTCCAATTAATGGTGACTGCTAAAGATGCTATTTTTTTAAATAGAGCTGTTAATGCTTTTACAGCTTTACCATCTACAGTGTTTGGGGATGCTGAAGGAGGAATTGTCAGATGGCTTTCCAAGAATGAGACAATTGATGGGAGATTAGGTGCTATTGTCCAATTATGGGTCACTGGGACAGGAAAAAAAGCCACGGTAAAATTTTATGATCAATTAGGAAGACGAATGAGACAGGGTATTTTAGTAGTTCCAACTACTGCTGTTTTCGATTATTTTCCAAGTAAGAAAGATTTGAAATTTAATATGATGAATAATGTAGGGCATTGTGGGGATGGGTATGAGGAAATAATAACTATTTTTGGAAGAAAAATGATTTCTGTTCCTATTATGATGGGATACGATTTTTTAATAGAAGAAGAACTGACTTATGCTAAGGGTGTGATGGGAGGAAATTTGTATTTATTCTGCAATTCAGTAGACTCAGGTATAAAAATTGGGAGAGAAGCTGTTAAAATTATTGCTGAAATTGATGATGTGTGCACCACATTCGATGTATGTTCAGCAGGGTCTAAATTAGAAACAAAATTTCCTGAAATTGGTCCTACAACAAATGATCAATATTGTCCAACTCTTAAAATAAAATTACCAGAAGATGAATCAAGGGTACCTGAAGGAGTCTTATCAATTCCAGAAATTGTTTTCAACGCATTGAATATTGAAACTATTAAGCAAACTATGCTTAAAGTTATTCAAGGAATTATAAATATGGATGGATTAATTAGAATTTCAGCAGGAAATTATGGAGGGAAATTAGGCAAATTCAAAATACACTTAAGGGAGTTAGGACTTAAGGAAAATTACTTTTTATAAATTAAGGTTTATTTATTTAAAGTTAGCGGTTCTTTTCGCATTTTAAATTGCTCTTGAAAGGCACTGATATCGCCATTATACCATTGCGGATATTTTTCAGTAAAGATTTGATCAATCTTCTCTATGGGAACATCAGCATAATTACCCCAATCACTAATATATTCAACAAAAAGATTACCGTCTTTATCCAATGGAGCAAATAATGCATCATTTTCTCCATCAAATTCAATTATAGGAAGGAATCCCCCCTTAATAGAAGTTTCTTTGTCAAATACAGGAGTGGCTTTAATCCATTTACCCTTTAAATAAAGTTCACTATATGCATGACAATGGAAGGCATTTGTACCCATTAAGTTAACAACTCTTTTTGAGATCTTATGGTTAATAATGTCAACCATATGAATACGAGCAGGAATACCAACAGCTCTGGCAAATGTGGATAAGAGTGTTGCTTTTGACATACAAAAACCGTTCTTTCTTCGTAAAGTAACGGATGCTTTTAGATTGGCTTTTATTTTAGGATAATAAGTAAACATATTATATTTAATCTCATTTTGAACCCAATAAAACAAAGCAATAGCCTTCTCTTTATCAGTTTTTAACCCTTTGGTTATTTCAATAGCAGTATTTTTAACACGTGTTTTATGAAAATCTAAAAATTCAGTTGATTGTAGATAAATACTCATATCCTCCATAATTATTAAAAAATGGGGGAATTCTTAAAGATTTTTCTAATTGAATATAAAACTCTTGTTTTTTTATTAAGAATCTTAAAAGTAAATTTTCATAGATTTCTATTAAAAAAAATTTATAACAATAAATTAATATTATTCCATTACTACATTAAAATCGTGATTACTTGTATTAAGTTCGTGAATTAACTTGATTGGATTACTACTTGTACGTTTCGATCCTCTTTTTGGTCCCAGTATATTTCTAAAAGCCCCCGAGTCGTTAAAAGAGGATTTAATTCAAGATATTCCATCATTAATTGAGCTTCCAACTAAAGGTGTATTTATTCATATATTTAAGGAGATCAAAACAGCTAATTTATTCTTTAAACAGCCTAATAAATTTGCTCGAGGAGGATTTGAAAGTTTTTTAATCACGATTATTACTGACATTAAAACTCAGATTAGTCTAATGCTCGCAAAAAAACTTCTTGAGGGTTTTGCCAATTATCTTATCAATCTTGAAGATGCTTATCTTGCGTTTGATTATGAACCAAAAGATCATAAAGCAGATCCATTTAAATTAAAAGAAATTAAGAGTTTCTTCTCGTCCTATTTTGAATCTATTAAACCAGTAATTAAAACATTAGAAATTGCAGAACATAGATATCAGTCTTTATTTCAAGCTGCCCGAGATGCGATTTTTATAGTAAATCGAGATACAGGGATCATAGTT
This sequence comes from Promethearchaeota archaeon, assembly GCA_048941605.1. Classification (GTDB taxonomy): domain Archaea; phylum Asgardarchaeota; class Lokiarchaeia; order Sigyniarchaeales; family SOKP01; genus Loki-b32. The sequence continues at coordinate 2,932 of JBHLNL010000194.1, forward strand.
GATGTTAATTTAGAAGCTGAAAGATTAGTAGAAAAAACAAAAGAAGAATTAATTGGGGTTGAAGCATTGGATCTTGATTTATTTGATGAGGGATTAATAGACCCGACTATGGTAAAACATTTGATTGATCAACCACCGCCAATCATTTCAAGGATAAGAAAATCATCTGGCAAACAGTTATATCTGGAAGTTAGTGTAAATGAGATTCAATTAGGAGAAGAATTTTTTATACAATATTTGTTTCATGATTTTACCGATTTATATTCAATTGAAGAAAAACTTAAAGAAAATGCAAAGAAAGTTGATATTTTGAATAAATTTATAAGTATTGCAAATCAAGCAACTGATTTATCACATTTATTAAATAAAACTATAGAATCAATTATAGAATTTTTAGACCTTAAGGGATGTTGTATCTATCTTGTTAATAAATCTCTAAAAATCGCTACTATTAAAGCTCATAAAGGTCTTCCAGAATTCTTCTTTGAAAATAATAATAACATTGAAATTAATAAAAACCCTTATGAGATTGTTTATACTCAAGGAGTTGCACTTTTTAACGAAAATTTTCCTGACATAATTAAACAATTTTTTAAAGAATTTAATCCTAGTTACGGTGTCGTAATCCCATTATTTTCAAAATTTGAGATTATAGGTTCAATAAATATGTTATTAAGTGACAAATCTTCTATCTCTGTTGAGGATATGGAATTAATTATCTCAATTGCATTAGAAATTGGGACTGCAATAGAAAAAATGAGGAATCAAGAAGAATTAATACAAAGTGAATCTAAAAGTGCTATCTTGCTTAAACATATTCCTTTTTCAATTTTTAGAATTTCTATAGATGGTATGATTACTGATATTAAATTAGAAAAAAAGATTGAGAAAATATTTAATCTAACAAAGCCAAGTGAGAGTTTTATAGGGAAAAGTATATATGAAATTCTCCCGAAAAAAGTTGCTGAAGAAGCACTCTTCAGCATAGAAAAAGCCCTTGAAACCCAAGATTCCATCCAATTTAAATTCTTTATGCAAAATGAAGACAATCAGATATTATTTCGTTCTGATATTATCCCAATAGGTAGAAATGAAGTATTAGCTTTTCTGCAAAATTTAACTAGAACCTGGTAATTTGTTTAAAATGGTTCGTAATTTTAGAGCTTTATCCTGTAGTTCGATTGAAAGTGAATCATCTCCTAATTCAAGGCAGATATTACTAATTTCTTCAAAAATTTTAATTGCTTCATTGAATTGGCCTTGTTCCAATGCCTTCTGAGCTTTATCCATCAAAACATCTCTATCAAAAATGGGTTTTAATAAAGGTGAGACTTGTGTATCCATATCTAAAAGATCAGCTATAATACGGATCATTTTTGGTCTATTATTTGGATCAATTGCTATGAAAGAGTAAGTTTTTTGTCCCATTAATCGCTCAATATCCTCAATTTTCATTGCAGTTGGTAAATCTTGTTTGTTTGCAACTACTGCTAAGCGTGCATAAGGAACAATTTTATTTACTAATTCAAAGAAATACCTACTTTTTTCTAGGTTTTCTAAAGTTGAATCAGTCATCAAAAGAACAGCATCGCTACCTCTTATAAATTTTTCCCATAGAAAGTCAAATTGGTCTTGTCCTGCGAAATCCCATAAATAGAAGTGTAATTTTCCAATTTTTATAGTTGCAACTTCACCTGTAATTGTAGGTATATGTTGCATTGGAATTTCTTCTGATTTTATGAGTTTAGTGGTGGTCGTCTTCCCTACCCCTGAAAATCCAACAATTGAGAGCTTCGCTTTTAAATTTCTATGAATATTGTCAACTATAGGATCAAAAAAATCAGCTATCACATTAATCTTGCCTTCTTTAATACTTTCACTGTATACATCTAAAAATTCTTTCTTAAAGCTCTGTAATTGAGTTTTGATATTTGTAAATTCGTCTCCTAGACCAGTTACAAAGAGAAAAATTAAATTGAAATCCTTTTCAACAATATAAGAAATTTTAATCTTAAAAAAATCATATGACGATGCCTCTTCAGCAAATTTTGAGAATGCTGACTTCTTTAGGTTTGAATAGACATTAGTAAAGATAGCATCATCTAATCCTTTAGCATAATTCCTTTGGTAAATAATATTATCATTTAAAATTATATATACTTGTCTGAGCATTTCTATTTGATAATCTATTATTTCTATTAGTTATATTTTTGATCTAATTCCTTCTTGACTAGATCAATCAATTTATTTAGGTCTTCTTCTTGTAGCTCTTCGGAAAAAAAGAAAATATCTTTAAAATTCGGATGATATTTGCTGATATTCTCCCCTAACATATATAATATTTTAGAACCTGCGTTTATAATCTTGCTTTTAGAAAGAGATTCTTCAGATGGTTTGCTCGATTTATAAATTACCTCATATAGATGATAAAGAATGCTAGTATCAAAATCAGCAGAAGTAACTTGAATAATTAGATTATTTTTTTG
>JBHLNL010000036.1:0-14069 GCA_048941605.1 Promethearchaeota archaeon
ATTTTCTTCTTCTAAATCTTTTATAGTTTTTTCAAATATTAATAGAAATTTATTTTTCAACTTATCTATAAAAGTCCTATCAGATGAATTCCTTTTAAATAAGTCCCTTCTAATGTATATATTTTCATAATTGAATGTTTTCAACTCTTTTAAAGCTTGAAAAATTTCATCGCTATAGCCAATCAGATCATTATCCAAACTGAAATTAAGTAAATCCGTTATTAAAGTGTCTATAATTTTAGGATTTGTATCTCCAAGTATTTTTTTACAATGATTTGGAATCTCATCTCGATTTATTAGTTTTAATAGGATCGCATCTTCAATATCTCTCCCTATATAAGATATTGTATCAGCGAAGCGCACAGCTATCCCTTCATATGTCATTGGTATTCTCTTAATTTTATTTTCATTAAAACAATCTTCATATTCATTTAAATGGTCTTCCCATGTCTTTCCATTTCTTTTCTTAGGTCTTAATTTTTGCTCATTTACTTCACCATCATGACAAAGGATTCCATCAAGAACTTGTAAGGTTAAATTAAGCCCCTGAGCAGGTTTATTAGGAAATCTTTTTTCAAGATGAGAAAGCCATCTAATGCCTTGAGCATTATGGCTAAAAGTACCTAAATTATATTCTTTACTAATTTCATTTAAAATATCTTCGCCTAAATGCCCAAATGGAGAATGACCTAAGTCATGGCCCAAAGCTATTCCTTCTATCAAATCAGTATTTAGTCTTAAAACACGACCTATTTGTATGCTAATTCTTGATACTAGTGTTACGTGCAGAGACCTATGAGTAATATTTGCATTATTTATATCAAAAAATACTTGTGATTTATCAATGTATCGAGCAAATGCTTTGCTATGAACAATTCTATCAACATCTCTAAAGAAAGGAGGTCTTATTTCTTCACTTTCTTCTTCATAATATCGAGTCGCTTCAGAGTCTAAAATACCATGAATCCCTACGTTTACATCTCTTTTCATCCGAGTTTGCAAAAGATCTATAATCCTTTTATCCATTGTTTAAATAGTCATTTTCTATATTACTATTGATATAAGATTAGATAAATTATTATAAAGATTTTTCTAAGATATTGCCAGAATTTGATGATCTTGTAATTAATTAGGTTAAAAACTTTTATGATTTTTATTAACCTACCTTAATATCGATTGCTTTGTAAGGACATGCTTCCTTGCAGCGCAAACACATATTACACTCACCTTTACCAGTAAAAAATTCGAATGGCTCATCTAATATTCTTATTTGTTTCGGGCAAACTTTTTCGCATATCCCACAATCTACTCGTCCGACACATCTAACGGGACTTCGTGACAGTTTAAGAAATGAATATTCACTTATTACAGAACTTACTGCCGCAAATGGACAAAAATATCTACAATAAAGCCGTGGATACCATACTGATAATACAATAAGAATTAAATAAAAGATTGAGATGAAAAATACTAATAAATTAGAAAAGATTGGAGCAAGACTACTCGTTAAAATTATTTGCTGAATTAAACTAGGAAAAAAAACAAAAATATATTCTGATAAAGAGAAATAAGCTAACGGGTTTTCTCCAAAAACTCCTAAATTACTTCTGTATTCTATAAACAATGGCAAATTTACAATTGCAATTATACCCAATGGTACAAGTATAATTAGAAGAAAAATTACTATAACATATTTAATTTTCAATAAGGATTTGTGTGTACTAATTTTCAACGTCTTTTTCTTTGTTGGAATTGCCGCGCATGCATCTTGAATTGTTCCAATAGGGCATATCCAACCACAAAAAAATCTATTTGTCATTAATATAATTATTATTAAAAGACCAATAAGAAAAACCGGTATTATCCCTCTTGTAAGAGAAAAGAAGATAAATTCCAAAATTCCAGCATTATTTGAAAGTGGATTTCTCGGGGAATTCAAAATGGGGAGTACTTTTAAAAGTCCATCTAAAGCAATTAAATTAATAGAAAAAAGAATTTCAAGGATTATATAATTAATGATGATGAATGCAAAAATTTGGATAATACGTCTGGAAATGGTTATCAAATGATTTCTAATCTTAAAACGTTTTATCTTCAAAGAATACCACTAAGTACAATAAAATTATAAAAAGAGTAATTAATACTATTTAAAAAAATTATTTTTTCCTTTAATAAACAAAAGAAGAAAAAAAATCTTTTAATCTTATCTCCATGTTGGTTTAAGATCTAAATCAGTTCTAAAGATGTTTAATGTTCAGACTTATGAAAGATTATCTCTCTCGCTCATCTTAAGAATACAACTTCCATATTTTTTGGAGCTGCTGTAGATTTACGTAATTTTTTATGAATCATTGTAGATAAGCTTATAGTTTTAGATTCTTCACCATGACATACTAAAACTTTTTTAGGTCTTGGTTGAATTCTTCTCAGGAATTGAGATATTTGACTTCTTGACGAATGACCAGAAAAACCTTCTAGTGTAAACACTTTCAAGTTAATTCTAACAAGCTGAGTGCGTCCTTTTGCATCTACATAAGTAAACTCACGGAATCCACGCTGAATTCTGGCACCTAGAGTTCCACTGACTTGATAAGAGACAAAAATAAGTGAGTTTTTGGGATCATTAGCTAATTCTTTTAGATATTGTACAGATGGTCCACCAATTAACATTCCACTAGTAGCTAAAATGATACAAGGTCCACCTTTGATTATATCAAGCCTTTCTTCTTGTGCAGATACAGTCTCAAAATAATCACTCAGAAAAGGATTTTTACCTTGATGTAATATCTTTTCCCTTAAATCACTACTAAGGTAATCCGGATTTGCCGTATGTATAGCTGTAGCTTCACTAATTAACCCATCAATAAAAATGGGTACTTTATCAATAAAACCCTTAGAAATATATTCTTCCAATACAATTAATAATTCTTGTGCTCGTCCAACAGCTAATACTGGAACTAAAACTTTTCCGCCCCTTTTGAGAGTAGAATTCAGAATCTGTTTAAGTTCTCTCTCGGATTCTTGTCTACTAGGAATACGGTCTTGGGGTCCGCCATATGTAGATTCAATTAATAAACTCTCTACTCTTGGAAATTTAACAGCAGCTTTTTCTAGTAATCGCGTTTTTTGATATTTAAAGTCTCCTGTATACACAAAGTTATAATCTCCTTTCCCAAAGTGCAAGTGTATCATTGAAGACCCTAGAATGTGTCCTGAATTATGTAATGTTAGTTTAATATCTGGCGCAATATCAGTCACCTTTCCCCAAGATAAGGGGATTGTATGAAGTACCGTAGATTTTACATCTCTTTTAGAATAAGGTAACGGTGTTCCTTCTTTTTCACAGATCTGAATAAAGTCTAACTGTAACATGGTTGAAAGATTACGTGTGGGTAATGTACAATACACTGGTCCCCGATACCCATATTTATAAAGGAATGGTACAAGTCCACAATGATCTAAATGAGCATGTGAAATAATAACAGCATCAAGATCTCTTACAGAAAATTCAGGAACATCAAAGAAAGGAAACTTATCATTAGGATTTCCAACATTTAACCCAACATCTAATAACACATTACTATCTCTTGTTTGCATCAATATACATGATCTTCCTACTTCTCTAAATCCACCTAAGGCATGTAGCCTAATATTTAAATCTTTAAAAAGAGAGGGTCTATGGATTCTTTTACCAATCTCTAATAAAATATCCTTTTGAGTTTGACGTTCTTTTGTAAGCATGCCCCTAATTAATTGTATTGTTCTTGAAGCTAAAGGGGGTGTTCTAATGGTTTTAGGTTGCCAAAATGTATTTGATCTTATCTCTTTTAGATTAACACCCTTCTTACCAATAACAAGTCCTGGTTTTCCAGATTCTATAATAACTTCGCCTCTTGTGTGATCAAATTCAATATCAGAAATCTCAGCATCTTCATTTACTAAATTTCTAATATAGCTCTCAGTTTCAACAGGATCTTTACGTTTATCTACATTCCATCGAAAAACGACTCGCTTTCGCATTGTTTTTGCTAAATCCTTTAAAACAGTCGAACTTTCAATAGCTTCTACATCTGAATTTTCAGAATACACTGCAATCTCGGGACCTTCAAATTCAATCTTCTGAACAGTAATCTCTGAAGGAAGTTGTTGGACTATTTCGTCTTTAATTCGCTTTAATTCACTTTCAAAACTCATAAGTTTTCATTTTTTGAGTTAATTAATTTTAATTTTTGATATGTTTATTTACATTTAATTCTAAAATTTAGATTCTCATTTTTTGATTATTAGGTTTTCTATTAAGATAAATATCATTTAGGCTTAATGGATTCAATAATAACACTTGGAATTTCACTTGTATATAGATATGGTCTGTTAATTTGTTACTACTAATTTTTAATAAATAGAACTACATTCTCTTACAAGTTAGCTTAATTTTGAAAGAGAATAGTTTTTAGAATGAAATATTACAAAATTTCTATGTTAAATATAAATTAATCAAATAAAAATTTTACTTTAATAAGTTATATTTTTTTTAAAGAAAAACATAGTTTGAATTATGGGAAAATTAAGGATTGGCGCAATTGCTTCTGGGTCCGGAAGTAACTTTGAAGCCATTGCAAAAGCTTGTGAAACGGGAATTTTAAAAGATAAAGCTACAGTAGTAATCTTAATTTGTAATAAAGCGGGAGCATTTTGTATGGAGAGAGCTAAAAATCATAATATACCATATGTATTAATTGAATCAGATAAACATGAAGGTACAAGGGAAGAATTTGACCAAGAAATGATCGATGTTTTAGATAAATATGGATGTGAGCTTATTGTACTTGTTGGTTACATGCGTTTTGTCAGTGAAATGTTCATAAATCATTTTAAAGGGAAAATTATGAACATTCACCCGGCCCTCCTTCCCAGTTTTAAAGGTATGCATGCTCATGAAGATGCTCTTGCCTATGGAGTGAAAGTCTCAGGAGTGACTGTTCATTTTGTAGACATCCACGAAGATCATGGTCCAATTATTATTCAGCACGCTGTACCAGTGTATGATACTGATACAAAAGATACACTTGGGCCTAGAATTTTAGAATGGGAACATAAAGCATTTCCTAAGGCGATTGAACTGTTCTGTGATGGAAGGCTACATATTGATGGGAGAATAGTACGAATTGATGGTGAAGTTAAATTATGACTCTTAATAAATGCGCTATTTTTAATTTAATCTCAACTTCTAAAAAAGCGGGAAATGAATTTGATGTGCTATCTGACCCAACGGATTATTTCAACCTAAAGGTTGCATATAAGATGACGAAGATCTTGAGTAGCTAGAATTCATTTCCCTCCTACTTTCATCTGTTAGAAAACCTAAAATTTTAATCTAAGTATTTATAATCCTAAATAATATCTTAGAAAACATTTTCATTGGATAATGCCTCGAAGAAAAGAAATCTCAGAAATACTGAATTTAATGGAAAAAACTCAGAATATTAGAAATTTTGGGTTAGTTGGTCATATAGATCATGGAAAAACTACACTTTCAGATTCTTTACTTAGTGAAGCAGGATTTTTATCTCCGGATTTAGCAGGTGAGGCACGAGCATTAGACTTTCTTGAAGAGGAGCAAAGAAGAGGTATTACTATGAAATCAGCAAACATATCCTTATATTATGAGAAATCTCTTGAAGGTCATGAACCGTTCCTCATTAATTTAGTGGATACACCAGGTCATTTGGATTTTAGTGGAAAAGTAACAAGGGCATTAAGACTGGTGGATGGTGTCGTTGTAGTCGTAGATGCTGTTGAGGAAGTAATTACACAATCTGAAACTGTAATTAAACAAGCTCTCCAAGAAGGTGTTAAACCAGTATTATTTATTAATAAAGTGGATCGTTTAATTAGAGAATTGAAGCTTTCTGATGAGGAGATTAAAGAAAAATATACTAGAATAATTAAATCATTTAACAACTTAGTAGAGAGATATGCAGAACATCCATTTAATAAACGTTGGAAAGTATCACCTTTAGCTGGAAATGTTACATTTGGTTCAGCACTTCATAAGTGGGGTTTTACTCTAAATATTTTAGAAAAAAGTGATATTAAATTTAAAGATATTAGAATAAGATACGATAAAGACACATACACTAAAGAAAGTTATGCAGATCTAGCTACTCATTTTCCTATTCACAGAGCAATATTAGAAATGGTAGTTGATCATTTACCAAATCCAAAAGTAGCACAAAAATATAGAATTGGTAGAATTTGGGATGGAGATATTAATTCTGAATTAGGACAATCCATGATTAATTGCGATCCAAATGGTCCTTTAATAGTATGTTTGAGTAAAGTACAAGTAGATAAACACGGTTTAATCTCAACAGGAAGGATATTTTCAGGTAATTGTACAAATAAAAGGGAGATCTTTCTCTTAAATGAAAATAATTATGATAAAATCCAACGATTAGCTATTTTTATGGGACAAAGAAGAGAACAAGTAGAAAAGATTCCAGTTGGGAATATTGTAGCTATTGAAGGGCTTAAAAAAATAAAAAGTGGTGAAACTATAATAGATAGCAATAGTATCAATGGAATGGTACCTTTTGAAAGTGTAAAGTATGTTACTACGCCTGTTGTGACTGTTTCCATTGAACCAGAATTTCTAAGAGACCTTGATAAAATGAAAGAATTAATAGAGAATTTATTGATTGAAGATCCAAATTTAAAATTTGAAATTAATGAAGAAAATGGAGAAAACTTATTGAGTGGTACTGGCCCACTCCATTTAGAGGTAAGCGCAGGTGAAATAACTAAAAGAGGAGTAAACGTTTCTATTTCAGAACCTAGAGCTGTTTTTAAAGAATCTTGTAGATCTAATTCTTCTATAATTTCCACTATTTCACCTAATAATCAATGTTCCTTAGAATTAAAATTAGAAAGACTAGATGATAAATCAGTTAGATTTTTTCAAAATGTTGATTATAAGACAATAAAACCATTTAACACATTAAAAGAGGTTTTGAAGGAAAAGACTAATTTAACTGATAATGAAATTAAAAATTTCTGGAAATGTGATGAAGATCAAAATATTCTAATTTATCAAGGAAATCTAAATTTAGAGGAATTTTATAAGGATACAATTTTAGAAATTATTGAGAAGATCCATTTAAATGGGCCATTATGCGGAGAAAAATTAACAGAGATTAAAATAATCATCTCAGATTTAAAGATTGAAAATATAAATGAAGAAAATGCTTTTTCTGAGTTATCTGTTATGTTTTATGATGCTCTTAAAAAGGGTTTATTAGAAGCAGAATTAATTTTAATGCAACCAATATACCATACAATAATCCAACTTCCAGCAGAATATATTAAAACTACAATCACCTTGCTTTCAAAATATTCAGCAAAAATAAAAAGTATAGACCAGGATAAAGAATATCAAGCAGTCATGGAGTTATTAATACCAGTGAGGCATTCAATCAAATTCGCTGAAGAAGTCCGGTCTACTAGTTCTGGGAGAGCTTTTTGGCAGAATGAATTTTATGCATTTATGGAGGTTCCAAAACACGAATCTCAAAAATTAATTCAGGATATAAAATTTTTAAAAGGGATTTCTTGGTAAATAAGAGTTATTTCGGGATTGATGTAAAATCTGATTTATTTTATGGATTTCATTTTTTGCTTAAAGAAAAAATGAAAGATCTCATAAATTATTTCTATATTTAATAGCAGAAAAGCATATTGAAATAAGTTTAAGCCGATATCAGAAGATATAAACCGATAATCTATGTGGTAGTTATATAAATCAAAGAAACTTATCAACAAACTTAACATAATACTAAAAATTATTAAAATTGAATTTATTATTATTTTATTTCCTTTAAAAATTATTTTTAATGATTTCATAACGCCTAGAAGTGAAAAGAACATAGATACTAAAAGGGTTAATAAGAAATCGCGAAAACTACTGAATTCTTTGGGAAAAATTTCATAAAATACAAAAATTACACCAATTACTATATAAAGTAATGCAAATAGAATCTCCCAAATGTAAAACAAATAAACCTTTATTGTTGGAGTTTTTTTCTTTTTTCCTAAATATTTCTTTTTACCAGGAACAAAATCATTTGATGATAAAAATACAAAAATCTTAGTAATAATAATAATTACACACATCCATAATAACCAGATTACGCTAGAATAAAATAAAATACTATTAATACTAAAAGATGCATTAAAACATATTTGAAGAATAGATATAAAGAGTGTTAATGTAATAAAATATATCGTATTTGCTTTTAATCCTTTGAAATACCAAGACCATAGTTCTTTTGAGATAAAAATCTTTGGGGCGACTGGCTTTTTGTATTCAGAAATTCTGGTTTCGATACTACCTAGATTAGAAAATAAGTCTTTTATATTATCTTTTGTTAATTCACTAAGGTCTTCGAGTTCTAAAATATTTTCTCTTATTTCTAATTCAATATCTTTTATAATTTTATTTTTTACTGATATTTTAAGCCAAAGTGGAAGATTCCTTTTTATTTTTTTTAAATATCTTTTTATTTCTTTTTCAATTAGAATATTATATTTATTTAGTGTAAGTAAATTTTCTTGCTTACCAAGTGTATTATTAGTTTCAGTGTATCTTAACATACTTTCTTTCTTGTGTATCCGTTTAATTAAACTCAATTTTTTTAGATAAGATTCAATCCTATCTTTAAATGTTATAAACAAATACATTTCATAACAAACATAAAGGAAAAACGTAGTAGAGAGAATATATGAAACGTCTAATAATACATATTCATTAGAAATAACAAGCAATTCCCCTATTATGCGAGTAATCCAGCCCATTAGACAAATATCTATTAAGATTAATGTTTTTTGCCATACTATAGACTTAGTTTTAATGAATCCTCTAAAAAATTTGATAATGATAATAATAAATATAGTAAGTATGTGAGGAAAATATCCAAAAATAAAGATTGCATTAAAAAATATGAAAAAAATCTCCAGTATTGAAATTGAAACCTGAAAAGAGGAATAAAACTTTGGTTTTTGTGTCTGTGTATGTTTATAATATAATTTTTGCATTTTAGATTTTCTTAGCTTATAAGGGATATCTCCTGTGATTGACATGTAACAAAATGCTATTAATATACTAAAGTATAAAGTTGTTATAATTGCTAACACAGAAATAATTACTTCAAAAAAGAATAATGAAATTAGAGAGAATTGAATGAAATAAAATTGATTAAAGGGATTTGGTATGATAAGTATAACCAACCATAAAAGAAATGACCAAACAAATATTTTTTTGTATTTTTTATAAAATGGAAACAAGCCTTCATTTATATATACATATGGAGTACTTTCACTTGAGAATCTTTTCGCAATATCCTTTGGTTCACCTATTTGCGAAATTGCAATTTGTATATCAATATCAGTCGGTTCTTTTTTGTCTGCAATTTCAAATGCTTTTTCCCAAATATGTTCTTCAATTTCATCTAAAATACTGTTCAATTCGTCTTTTCTTAGTCTTATCCATAAAGGTAGACTCTTTTTAATTTGGCATAAATACGTGTTTATGATCTCTGCATTTTCTATAATATTGATCATTTTTTTAATCCTTTCTAATCTTTATTTCTTAAATTGATTTAAATTCAATCCACAAACTATACAAAATTCTTGATTTTTATTTTCGATACTAATCCTATTTAAACAATTTGGGCAAATAAGAAATTGCTTATTGTTTACTTTAATCTCAATATTTAAGATATTAGAAAGCTGGGAGATTAAATGAGTCAAAAAACCTAATAAATGATTATAAATATTTATACCCTTTTGAGTAATTAGATAATAATTTCGTAATCGTCCATTATATTCTTTCTTTTTAGTAATTAGTAATCCATCTGCTTTTAACTTCCGCAAAATAGGATATAAAGTTCCTTCTTTGATAATTAAAGTATCCATCATAGATTTTTTCAAATCTTGTGCTAGTTTATAACCATAAATGCCTTCCTCCCCCTTCTGCATAATAACGTGTAATGTAATTAATTTAGAAATTCCCCTTAAGATCTCTGATTCAAAATTCTCCACATATTGCCTATATTTCTCTGAATTAATTAAAGCTTTTGGATTGAAATCCTTTATATATTTCATAAATTTTTATTTCACTATTAAGTTTTTAAATAATGTATTATAAATACTACATATTTCTTAATATTGTATAATATATAGTATTCTTGTATATATAAATTTTTTGGTAAAAATAACATTCTTGAAAAAAATAAGACAATTCTTAAAGAAATTAAACTGAAGGTATAACCTATTACACAGATATTTTCCATTGAATAGAATAAAATCAAATTTCAAAGTATGAGAATAGGTATTAAGATAAAGAGAATATCATAAAACAAAATTAAATTCAATTAACAAATTCTTTAATATAATCTTTTATCTCATAATTGGGTAGGATCAAATCAGCAAAACCTTTTTCAGCTGCGAATTTTGGCATTGCATAGAGAATACATGTTTCTTCAGATTCGGCAATAGTTTTCCCACCCACTCTTTTAATTGCACCCATTCCTTGGACACCATCACTACCCATCCCTGTAAGAAGTATTCCCATTGCGTGGTTTCTATAAATTTTTGCTGCTGAATAGAATAAAACGTCGATTGAAGGCATACAGAAATTGACCGGAGTTCCTTTATAGATTTTAATTAAAGTTTTGTTATTTTCAGAATAAATTTCCATATGCATATCCCCAGGTGCTATATAGACTCGGCCAGATTGAAGGGGTTCTCCGTTTTTTGCGACTTTTATTTTTAGATCACACTCTACATTTAAATTATCAGCAAAAGCTTCTGTGAAATGAGAAGACAAATGTTGAACTATTAAAATTGGGGCATTAAAATTTCTAGGGAGTTCTTTTAATATTGTAGTAATTGTTCTGGGACCTCCAACACTCGCACCCATAACGACCACATTTGAAGTTATTGACAATCCTTTAATGGGAGTAAGATCAGGACTATATATGGGCTCTTTCTTTTCAAATTGGGCAGGAGAAACAAGATTTTGCGATTTTATTTTCTCTTTACCGTTCCTAAGTGATTTTGAAAGACTATCTGTTTTTATTGGCACTTTTCTACTACTTTCATTCTCTTTTTCGATAGATTTTGTGCTAAGTTCACTCGATGGATCATCTTCTACCTTTGATGTAGTTTCTTCCTTTAGAATTGTTTTAACTTTCATAATTTCAAAGGAATCTATTTCCTGATCTTCTTCAATTTCTTGAATAGGTCTTAAGCGATTAAGATATTGCCCGAAATCGAAAATTCGATCAACCATTTCTTGGCGTAGAGTTCTACTTTTTTTTAATACACTTTCTTGTTTTGTGAAAATTCTTTTAATTTGAGATTGTGAAGCTAATAATACTTTAGCAAGCAATTCTTCACGAAACATCGGTAAATCTTTCGCACCTATTCCTCCAGGTTTTATGATATAGTCAAATGCTCCCATTAAAAGAGCTTGAATAGAGGAATCTAAATTCTTTGGGCTAATAGCTGAAAGTATAACTGTAGGGGTTGGATGTTCTTCCATAATTAATTTAAATGCATCTAACCCATTCATTTTAGGCATCAGTAAATCTAAAACTAAAACATCTGGGCTATATTTTTTTACAAACTTTACAGCTTCAATTCCATCTTTGGCATAATCAACGATGTTTATTAAATCATGTTCCTTAAGAATATCTGCAATGTTTTTTCTTAAATACTGAGAATCATCAGCAATTAACACATCTATCGTCAATTAAAACTCCTATATCTATTTAATTTACTATTCTTATTAATAGTAAAGTGAGAAAATATATATGTTACTAAAAACTAAAAAAGATTTGAAATAAGATAAGTAAACAATTCGTCAATTCCTTCTCCTGTGATTGCAGACGTTTCAAAAAAAGGAAAATTATATTGTTCAGCCAATTTTTGAGCTTTAAATCTTATGTCATCACGATTTTGAACTTTATCAACTTTATTTCCTACAATAATAAGAGGAATTCTTTCATTACTTATGAAATGTCGGGATTCTTCAATCCAACCAGTTAGATCATTGAAAGTAGATTCTTTGGCATAGTCAAATATTATTAAAACTGCATTAGAATATTTATAATAAAATTTACGTACTTTTACAAAGCTTTTCAAACCACTTAAATCAAAAATATATAAAGTTAAATTAAAACTTCTTGAGATTTGTAAATGCTTCTCGTTAATAGATATCCCTAATGTAGGCCTATATACCCCATTTCCTTTAAATTTTGCGTTACAATATATTTTAGATAAGGTTGTTTTTCCTACTGCCTTAGGGCCAATGAGTAAGATCTTTTTTACATTATTTTTATCATCTTCCTCTGCAGGTAGAATTAAATCAGAATTATTATCTAATTTAGGGACAACAATGGGAGTTTGGTAATTATTTAAAAGTAATGATATTTTTTCTGCTATAATATAAGTATATGGAATAAATTGATCAATATCTGAGTAATGGTCTGCTACTAAAACAAATATCGCAGGAGTTGTACTTCCTAACTCCATATAAAACAATTGAAATTCATTGGTGTCGAATTTTCCGCTTCCAAATGAAGTTTCTGCATATCTTTTAATCTTACTTATGGTTTCATCTAAAATAGCCATAATTGCTCCTATTAATTCTTCATCGAATCCTTCTACTGAGCAACGGGCTATTATTAATCCGTCTAAATCAACCACTAAAGCTGCTAATAAATTATTCACTTCATTTAGCAGATTTCCTAACAATTGTTCTATTAAAGATATATTTGGCATATTTTAATTATTATAAATTCATGTCATATTTTATGTTTAAAATCTCAAATAAAGTCCTTAAAATTTTTACAGATGGAATAAGGCAAATTGTTCCATTAATATTTAAATCTGAAACTATTAATTTTGTATTTATCAATATCAAATAATCTATTAACTGGGAATATTTCGCGATAATACTATTCAAAATGGCATTTAATGAATCAATTGCTATTTTTGGCACATTTGGGATTAGTTTAATTGATAATAAATCTGCTAAAGCACTAGCATAATGACCACTCAAAATATTACCAATCTCATTAATGATGCTGTAAGAAAAATCATCTAAATCATTGTTTGTATTTATCTCGACTACAGATTTTGTATCACATGGGTTTAACAAATTTATTAAATTAATAATTGATTCTCTAGGAAATATTTGGATAATTGTAAGATCTGAATTAAAGGGAATTTTAGAATATATAACGACTACAGGCATATCTCGATTGTTAAAAATATCCGGAACCTTCCAAAAAGATTGAATCTCTACTGATGTTAAAGAAATTTCAACATTTTTATTCAATAAATTAGACAGTGCAGTTATAGCATGTCCAGAACCTATATTCCCAATTTCCCTAAGCAAATCTAATTGCGCTTCTGTTAGGTTTAACTTAACAGAAGGTTTTATAACCTCTTTATTCATTTTTATTTCCTCATTAAATTTTCATTACATTTTATTTTTATATAAAATTTTTTTATATTCTTTTTCTCTGGTTAGTTTGACATAAACAACCAACTCTTTAGTATCAAATATCAAACCCCTCCCCTCAGATCCTCCTATATCTTCTCCAATAATTTGAATCTGCAATTTTCCCAATTCTTCTTTAATTGTCTTAATATTATCAATCCCCATAAAATTTTGATCTAGATCAAAAATCCTTGAACCTCCTACTATAATTGCCTTTAAATTCTCTTTCACGGCTCCAGAATTAATAATTTCTTCGATTAGTGATTTTAAAGAAAGATCAGCATATTTATGTGGAAATTCTATTTTTTTATTGTGATTTGCTTTAGGTAGTAAAATATGAGACATTCCACATACTTTATTTTTGAAATCAATAAGTATTAGTGCAATACAAGAACCTAATCCATAAATTGATATTTTTGGATGAATATTCTTAGTTTTAGTATTATTATTAGTTATAAAATAATGACCTATGGGTAAAATGACCTCTCCATGATTATCCACTGCT
>JBHLNL010000036.1:14079-23470 GCA_048941605.1 Promethearchaeota archaeon
ATCCGTCCATAAGTTTTAATATAATTCACCCTACAAATTTCTTCTTCCAAATTCAATGATGTTTTGAGGGATATTATAATTAGGCAAAACTTTTTTTGCAGCTCCTCTTTTTATTGCTGCTTTAGGCATACCATAAACAACACATGTCTGCTCTGATTCTGCAATTGTATTCCCCCCCATATTTTTAATTGCTTCTAATCCAGCAGCACCATCATCTCCTAAACCAGTTAATAAAATCCCGAGTATTTGATCTTTATATACTTCTGCTACTGAAAAAAATAATACATCAACTGATGGAATACAAAAATTTACTGGGTCACCTTTAAATATCTTAATAAATGGTTTATTATTTTTTAGAACAACTTTCATATGTTTACCACCAGGACTAAGATACCCAATTCCAGGAAGAATTTCTTCACCATTCACAGGAATTTTAATCTTAATATTACAGACTTGATTCAATGATTTTGAGAGTTCTTTCATAAAAAATGGATCTAAATGTTGAACTATTAAAATTGGAACTGGAAAGTCTTTTGGTAGAGATGTTAATATTTCCTTTAATGTCCTCGGTCCACCGGTGCTAGTTCCAATAACTATAACTTTGGGTTTTAATTTTCTAATTTTAGGTGGTTCTGTTTTACGAATTTTATCAATCTCTGGCTTAGGTCCACTTATTACATAAGCTGATTCGATAAATAAATCATGAGTAATGGGACGTTGAACTGATTTTTTAATTAATAAGTTACGTTTTTCATAAGTTTTTTTAATTTTACCAGCGTATAAGGTACTAAATATAAGTTTTTCTTTTAATTTGGGGAATTCTTCTTCCCATAAGCCTTTAGGTTTTATTATAAAATCAAATGCTCCTAAAAGTAAAGCCTGAACAGAATCATCTAAAGTATCCGGACTCTTAGATGAAAATATTATTGTAGGTATTGGATAATGTTCTGAAAGGAATTTGAATACAGTTATACCGTCAACTTCGGGCATTATTAAATCCAAAATTAAAACGTCAGGGTTTAAAGACTCTATTTTCTGAATCGCTTCTCTCCCATTTCTAGCTAGCTCAACCTCCTTAATTTCTTCATTTGATAATAACATATCAGCAATTATTTTTCTTTGGTAACTAGAATCTTCTGCTACGAGAACTTTAATTGTAACTAACATCACCTGTATTTTATATATATTCGATTAAATGAATCTAATATCAGATATAACTCGAATCATTCTGGATTTAATTCTTTTTTCTACGAAATTTCTTTGATAACAATCTAAATTCAATCCGGTTGTATCCATTAATAAGCGAATTAGAAGGGTATAGCAATCTTCATCAATTTGAATATCATCAATACGTATCACATCTAAACACTTTACTTTTCCAATAATTTTTCAATTTCAGCAAAACGCTGTTGTATATGATCCATGGAATATTTTATATGCATTTGAATTTCTTTAATTTCAGATAAAATCTTTTTAATACGGATTTTTACTGATTTTGGTAAATCTAAATCACTTTTACTTAATTCTGATTGAAGAATCTGACGTGGTACAGCAGATCCATTATAGATATCTGAAGCTTGATTCTCAACCAATGAATTTCTGGATTGTCCTGGATAATTTAAGTCAATTCTATTCTCTTTAATTTCTTTAAAGACTATATTAAATTCATTCGGTTCAATCCCTTGTTTAATAACTTCATATTTAAAATTTAAGAATTTTTTCTTAGTTTTGAGTTTGCCAGCCCAATTAGCAGCCATATATCTATGAAATAAACGAGATTGACTTCCCGCCCATACCCAAATTAATTTCATATCTTTGTCTACAATTAAATATACTCCATCCGATTCAAAGATCTTTTCTGGTCTAAGCTTTATTGTTTCACCATCAACTTTATAAATGTAATCGTAATAACTGCTTTTTAACATAGTATTCTATATTCTATTGTTTTTTGGTGTTTCATAACGATTTATACTTAATTTGGATATTCTGGTTTTATTTTTGAAATTGCGAAAAAAAATATAAAAATATGGATTGTTTTTGAAAAATTTTTAAGAGTAAAACCTTAAAAGTGCATCTAATAATTCATGTAATGTGTCTATGTTTGGGATAAATAAGAATGTCCCTGTAATTTTGATATCTGTGATTATAACATTAGTAGTGATAACTAATGATAATTTCTTAAGTAAACCAATTTCCTCCTTTAAGATTTTGAATAATTGGTTTCCTGTATCAACTGACACGTCAGGAGGCTCTGTCATTAAACGCAAACCTAATAGATCCCCTATTGCGCTTACATAATGACTTCCCAGGATATGTCCCAATTCTGAAATTGCACTATGATAAAGTTCAGGGAAATCGGATGCCATATTAATTTTCTTCCTTAAATCGATTTGTTTTTTATCTGGATCGTCTACTATTATTGAAGTTATATCTATAGCATCTTTTAGGTTGAATAATGTAAGAACAGTAGCTCTCGTTTTACCAATAACATTACTCCACGCAACTAAGAGTTTTTCATTCTTCGCACTGATTTTATTAGCATATTCATCTAATTCAACCATTTCTACTGATGGAATATTAATATCAACTCGTTTATTAATCATTTGAGCTAGCGCATTTGCCGCATTACCTGCACCAATATTTCCAACTTCTTGTAAAGCATCTCTTTGAAGTTCTGTAAGTTTAATATTTTCAAATTCCACTTTTTCAGGTAATTTTTTAATTTTTTGCTGCTTACTATTTATTTGATGGTCAATTTCTAGTTTTTCAAAAATAATCCTTAAGCTTTCAAGATCAGGGATAAAGAAAAACATACCCTTTAATTTTAAATCAGATACTTTTATCGAAGTTTTAATTATAATAAAGAACTCAGCAATTGATTTCAATTCTTTTGAAAGAAATTCACCTATCTCTCCAGCTTGGCTCATAGCAAATTCAGGAATATCAATCATTAATTTTGTACCTAATAAATCTGCTAATGCTGAAGCGTAGTGTCCTGCCATAATATTTCCCATTTCAACTATAGTTGAAATTGCAAACTCATCAAGATCATTTTTAGTTTTAACCTTATTTGGGTCAATTTTTGATTTTTTGCCAGCTAAATCTGCTATCATTTTCATTAGAGGAGTCATTTCAAAAATATTTAGAATCGTTGCTTGAGTTGGTGTTTCAATATGACAAAAAATTCCGCATACTTTTTCCTTATCTCCACCAAATTGTATTGGTAATTCTTCTAAGGGTACAATTCCAACATCAGTTAAAGTTACATCAATTTTCTTTTTCACTAATCGAGAAAGTGCTGTTACAGCATTTCCTGTACCAATATTCCCTATCTCTTTAAGAGTATCTTGTTGTTCTTCAGTTAAAGTGACCTGTTGTATTGCATGATCTTTTGGAATTGGAGTTAACCTTTTAGAAACTTGAGTTTCTTGAGGGATAACTACAGTAGACTCAACAACAGCTTTAGGAGATTGTTTAGGTTGTACTTTTGGCTTTTCAAGATTTTTTGGTTTCTGTTGGACTTTTTTAGTTATTTGTTTTCCTAGTGCTTTAATATATGGTTGAATCAGAGCATCTAAGTCTAATAAAACAAGTGTTTCATCTTGAAAGACACCAGTTAATTTTATTAATTTAAAATCAATATTGGTTTTTATGATTGTACCTTGCTTTTTAAAGATTGACATAGGGATATCTTTTACTCCAACTACTGCGTCTACTAATATCGCAATTTTTAAATCATTATATTCTAATAAAAGAATTCGAGACCTGTTACTTAATCCATAATCAATATCATTATCATAAATATTGTGCCTTAATGAAATAATGGAATATATATCCCCTCTTATACTAATAATTCCAACAATGGATTTATCTGCTAATGGAACTGGGATGATTTTATCTTCTGGAACAAAAATCTCTTTAACATATTCTACTTCAACAAGATATTTCTCATCTAAGATCTGAATTATGACAACATTTAAATTATCTACAAATTCCATTTTTTCTATTTCGCTCTTTAACATTTCTATTTCCTCTTTTTCTTGATTTGACTTTTTAATTGTATTTTTATTTTAGCATTAATCCTTTCCAAATTAGTTCTACTTCCGGTTCATCTTCGGAAACTTCAGTAAAAAAATCCAATTGTTTATAAATTGAAATTTGTCCTCCATTTGAATATTTAAAAACGTATTTTAGCAAATCATCCACACTAGTGAAATTAAAACCAGCAAGTTTAAGCTCAGAATCATTAACAATCAAAAGGTCTTCTCTATTAAATGGGCAGTTTTCTTCAACCCACTCAATCCATAATTCTGGTATTATTTCATTATTAACAATTTTGATAGATTTATCAGCTGGTATAGTTCGAAATGTTTTGCTAACCGCAAAAACAACCTTGTCAGGAATCGAATTTTGATTTTTTGCAAATTCAATTATTTCTTTCAAGAATCTCTCGTAATCTTTTAACTCTAAAATTTCATAACACAAAATGAAAATTAAATTTTTATCTTCTGTTTCAATAATAAAATCTATTAATCGATCTGGATTTGAATCTCTGTTGATCTTTACAGATTTTATATTAAGATCTGACATATATTTTATATATTGATAGAGTCGCCATCTTATTGCATTTCTATCATTTAATTCTCTACTGATGAAAGTTTGATATAATTCTTTTAATTCTTCTATTTTTAATTTCGATAAATCTACTGTTTTTCCAGAATCTCCTCCAATCTTTTCAAAAACCTCAGATTGTGAACTTTTCTTTCCTTTTGAGGGTTTGTTTTTCATGTCTTCTAAATAAATATTCAATTCACTAGATGTAAATTTGGGTAATATTTGTTCACTGAGATATGACAAATATTCCTTTGATTTATCATACATTGTTTCATAGAACTGTAATTTCATAATTTTTCTCCTTTTTTCATTGATTTTTTATTTTTTTTTTATCCTACAAAAAATGATTCTAATTCTGAGTGGGTCACATCCTTGCCACTTAAATTTTTAAGATAATACATAATCTCTTTTTCTTGATATGGTAATAAATTATCAATCACGAAAGAAATAGTTTGTTCTCCATTTTTTTTGGATTTACTGAGTTTATGTTCAATGTTTGAAGATATGAGCTCAAAAGAGTCTGGGAATGTATCTTTTATATTTACTTCGTTAAGTTTAATGTTAGAACCATTTTTTGCTAAAATATAAATAGCAAATTCATCACTATTTCTTCCTGGAAATATTTCCTTACCTACTATTAGCTGACGTCTTTTATGTGAGACTTTTATTGTTGATTCATTTGATGATGTGAGATCGTTCACTATAGTGTAATATTCTCCGATATTTTCCCCACTATCATTATCACATTTTAAATAAAATGAATTGATTTTAAGTGGAAAATCATAAGCTTTCTTATAATCAGGAGTAATAGCTTTAAGTGGATACATTAATTCTAAAAAATCATCAACTGGAATCACTGAATTTGAATTATTATTTTTTAGATTTATATTTAGTCCAAGAGTATGTTTATGTGAAGGATCATCATCATCAGGGGTTAAGGTTAGTTCAATATCCTCAATATCTAGTTTTCCCGAAGATTTAAATAGTTTATAATCTGAAATGTTATTACTTGGCATGAAATCTTCTGGTATTATTTCTATAATTTGAATACCTTTTACAGGAAAAGTTCCGTCATTATTTATAATAATTTTAGAGTCAATTATAGCCTCTTCGAATGATTTAATTTCATACTCTGATAATTCCTTCTTAAATGTGATTTTGGCTAAATTAAAGAATGTTTCATCAAATTTTGAAGTAATTCTTGAATTACTTTGAGTTTTATAATCTACTGTATATTCTACTTTTCGTGAAAATGTGGGTTCTTTTTCATCAATTAAATCAAAATAATCTGATGTATATCTTCCACGAGGATTTATAGTTGGAGTTCCCAACATATTAAAATCAAGATCTAAGATTTTTTTAGATTTTGATTTATCATAGATCAGAATAGATTTTAGTTTCATTTTGAATTCACTATGGTTCTCGAAAAAGAGTGAACATCGCCAATGATTTGGGGCATGATCTTTCTCTTCTTTCTTAATTGCATGCATAGCATGTGAATAAGCGGAAAATTGATTAATTTTTACTCCAGATGTTACTTTATTTAATAAATTAAATATAAGCTCAATCTTTCCAGTTTTGATGTTTTCTTTCTTTTTTGGAAAAATTTTAGCAATTATTGTTAATTTAACTTTTTCTCCAGGGTCTAAATCCTTTATATTACATTCTACAGTTTTTTTAGAGATTTTAAACTCATTCGTTTTATCACAATTTAATTCAATATCGTAAAAATTATCAACAAAAGACTTTCTAAACTGAATTTTATTTAATATAGAATTTGAAACATTTTCAATATCAATAGTAAACTTAACTTTGTTTTCATTACCCAATAATAGAACAAAGTTTTTCTTACTGTTATTTTCTACCCTATTTGATGCTTCTCCATTTAAATTAGTGATTTTAATATTTTCACTTAGGTTTTCAATATTTTGAGTTAATTTTATTAAATCTGGTAAATCTTCTGAATTCACAATTTCATATTTTAAAACTTTATTTGAACTTGGTTCAAATATTCCTAAGTTCATGTTATTCTCTTCATTTTGATTATCAAATTGAGAACCAGAAAACTGTAAATTTGCATCCCAGATTCTATCTTTAATAGAATTATTATATATAGTAATATTTCCATTACCATTTGCTATTTTTCTTTTTCCATCATTTTGGTAATGAAATTCCATAAATTCTTCATTTAAAATTAATATTTCCGATGTTGAGCCTGTATAGCCCTCTTGAATTTTCTTTTCCCTATTACTTTTTTGTATTACTTTTCCTCCCTCTCGTATTGGAATTCCAAGAAAATTTGGACTAGTTTCAGTTCTTAATTCGTCATAGCTAACCTTTTTAAAACCCATTTTATTTTTCCTCCATTTATTTCCTTAATTGGTAAATTTTTTTCATACAAAAAATATTTATGTGTTTAAATTTGAAATTATATTTTCATTTATTTTAGAAGATATTATACTTAATACGTCAATTATTAGACAGATTGAACCTTCACCTGTTATTGTCGATCCTAAAATATCTCGAGAATCTGAAAAGTTGGATTTGAATGGTTTTACTACTACATCTAACTGTTGAAGTTGTTTATCAGCAATGAATATGGCTGAATTCTCCTCATCTCGCTGACAATGAATAGCAATTTTTTTATGTGAATTTTCTTTACTTTTAGTTATCATTTTTAAATGCTCATCTAAATGAATAACAGGGAATATCCCTGATCCTAATTTGTAATATTCTTCTCCTTCTATGAATTCCACTTGGTTTTGGTTGAAAAAGTAGATTTGTTTAATATTTTCAGTAGGAATAGCGAATAAATCATTAGATATTTGGATCAATTGAGCTCTTAATATAGCTCTAGTAAATGGAACTACAATAGTAAATATAGTACCCAAACCCGGTTGAGATTGAATCATAAAACTACCACCCAATTCTTTTATCTTTGCTGCCACTATAGCCAAACCCATACCTCTACCCGAAATTATATCTACATCCGAAATTGTAGAAAAACCCGGCATTAGAATAAATTGATGTAAATCATCAGTACTCAATTGTTTAGCTTCCACAGGATCAGAATACCCCTTTTGTACGATTTTTTCTCTTATTTTATCATAGTTAATTCCAGCTCCATCATCTTGTACTTCTATATAGATAGATCCTGCTCTTCTAAAAGTCTTTAATTTTAATGTGCCTAGTTCATTTTTCCTCTTTTTAATTCGCTCTTTTGGTAATTCTATTCCATGATAGATGGCATTCCTAATTAATTGAACTAATGGGGTATTAATTTCTTCTAAGATCTTTCTATCGATTTCAACATTCGTTCCTTCTAGAATCAATCTTATCTTTTTCCCTGTTTCAGTTGCTACATCTCGTACGAGCCTTTTATATTTTCTGAATGTTGTGTCTACTCTAACTAATTTTAATCTGAAAAGAATTTCTTGTATATCTAAAAAGGGTTTATCCATTTGATCAATTAATCTTACAAGTGATCGATCTTGTTTTTCTTTTAAAAGTTGGCTTAAATGATTCTTAGTTATTACCAATTCTCCGAAATAATTCATTAATTCTTCCAGATATTCAATATTGACCTTTACACTAGTTATCTTGAGATTATCTTCTGAATAATCACCAATTATCTGAGAAATTCGCTCTAATTCTTCTACATCAGTATCATCTTCAAAATCTTCTCCGATTATATCTTCCATTATAGAATTTGACTTTTGTTCTTCCCACTTTTTCTTAAATTCTACGATTAACTTTTTAAATTCTTCGGAGTTTAATGAAGTGATAACAATACTTTCTATTTCAAGAATCTCATCTAAAATTGATGAAATGTGCGTTTTGGTGTTTTTTGAAATATAAAATATTTCAAATTCATTTTTAAGAGTAGCTTTTTCTAAATCTTGAGGCGCTGGATTTGTCCAACAAATAGTACCATTTTCATTTAAGGCTCTAAAAATTATAAATAATCTTACTTTTTTGAAAACGCAAGTTTCTTCAAGACGAATGTAAATTTTGAATGTTTTACTATCCACTTGGCTAAGAATTTTAGTAACGTCTTCAGGTTTTAAACTTTTGATAAAAGTTATATCATAATCAGTCTCAAAACTTTCAAAACTATTTTGTATATCATTTACAAAATTTTCATCAATATCACTTAAATCTCCTTTTTTCGCTCTCTTGATAACATTTCTTAACACATCAAGACTTTCGAATAGCATTTCGATGAAATTTTCTTTTTTACTTGAACTAACCTTTTTTTCTTTAGCATTTTCTAAAAAAGTTTCAAAATGATGACAGAATTTTGAAAGATTATCAAAACCGGCCATAGCAGTTAATCCCTTTAAAGCGTGAAATGTAAAAAAGAGTTCTTGAACTGGTTTTAATTCTTTTGGATTTTCTTCTAAATGAAGAATTTCTTCCTCTGTTTTTTGGATTAGATCCTCTGCTTCACTTATGAAAAGCTTTATATCGTCTTTAGATGACACATAATCACCTTATATCCTCATAATTATTATTAATTCTTACCTTCCGTTTTATTTTTGGTTTTGTATTTTTCTACTGCTTACTTTTTGAGTATTCGGTCCATTACTTCCAGTATCTGTTCTGTCTTAAATGGTTTCTGAATGAAATCTTTTGCTCCTTTTTTGGCTGCTTCCAAAACTAATGCTTCTTGACCTAGCGCTGAGACTACAACGATTAATGCTTTAGGATTTATTTTTAAGATCTCCTCTGTTGCTTCAATGCCACCTTTCTCAGGCATTACTAAATCCATAGTTAT
>JBHLNL010000195.1:0-5377 GCA_048941605.1 Promethearchaeota archaeon
ACAATTTTTAAATGTTCTTCTGATAAAATAATTAAACATGAATGTAATTCAAATTATAAAGAAATATTCAGTTACCACCTTTTCTATAATTACATATCTAATAATGATTTTAGCAGTTATTACTAGGCTGTTAATACCTATAATTATGCCAGATCCAATGTTATGGATTTTGACAGCATGGAGTCCGACTATTTCTGCTATAATTGTTTCAGGCCTTATAGGTGGATGGTCGGAGATTAAAAAACTCTTAAAAGGATTTCTAATATGGAAGATTGGTATTAAATGGTATTTGGCGGGATTTTTACTAATGATTGCTCCATTGATATTTGCTATGTTTTATATTTTCTTTGGAGGTTTGATACCAGGACCAGTTCCAGGATTAACATTTCCATTAATTCTTGCATATTTAATTTTCACACTATTCTCAGGTCCTTTAAGTGAAGAAGCAGGTTGGCGTGGATTTGCTTTACCTAGACTCGAATCAAAACACAATGCGTTAATTTCAAGTTTAATTTTATGGTTAATATGGTCATGTTGGCATATTCCATTATACTTTATTGAATCAAGAGAACCATTATATATCCTATTCCCTCTTTATCTTGTTATTACGATTTTAATGACTTGGGGATATAATAATTCAAAAGGGAGTTTGATAATTACGGTAATTTTCCATTTTAGTTTTAATTTTAATGGAGCATTTATTACAGGGTATTTTGGATTATTACCTACGATAATATTCTATATAGGTGGAGGAGTAATGATCGGAGTATATTTAATTGTTGTTGTTGTTTATTTTGGTCCCAAAAAACTTTCCCGAAAATCAGAAACAGAAATGCCTTATATTAAATCTTTAGAGTAATAGAAAGTGAATTAATTATAAATATTCTTACTTTTTTCTTAAAAAGGAAATCTTTTTAGTTTGTCTATAGTTTCAGAATCAAATTTAGAAAGCGCATAAGAAGCTACAGGTACGATACAACCACAATTTTCACATAATAAAGGAGAATTACCCATAACACAAAATTTTCGTTGTCCATTAGGATAATAACTTTTTATCCCTCCTCTTTTAAAAATACAATGTGATACAAACTCTTTTGTAATATATAATTCAAGCATTTTCTTAGAAATTAGGATAAAATCGCCATAGTCCTTCATAACCTTTAATATGCTTTTAGATACATGTTTTAATTTTTCCCCCTTCACTAACAATTGATCATCAGAATAGCCGGTATACATTAGAAAAAATATGCCTGAAACCCCAATACTATATGCAATATTTACTACTTCTTCAATTTCCTTGTAGTTTAAAGCAGTTATAGTGGTAGATATTAATACTCTTTTGTCCTCCTTAATATTTTCAATAACCTTGTGAAAGATATTTGCCCCTCTTATAAGATTGTGCATTTCTTCTCCACCATCTAAACTAACCCAATATATTGGTTGTTTATGATGATCAAACCAAGGTAATTTTATAAGTCCATTTGAAGCAATTTGAACTGAAGGGAATATTTTTATCGCTTTTTTTACTAAACCCATTCTAAGAGTAGGTTCTCCTCCAGTTAATGAAGTGCTTTTACTACCTAATTGACGATGATAATTAAAAATCTTTAACCATTGTTCATCAGTTAATTCTGTTCTGTTTTTTGCTGAACTATTACTTAATTCTTCAACAGAGGAAGTGAAATAACAGTGTTTACATTTTAGATTGCATTGCCATGTTAAATCATAGTTAACTCCTAAAGGTATCTTTTTTACTCTATGCTTTAAATAATAATAACCATAGGATAATCCTTTTGTAATATTTTCTGTTGTTATTAGTTTAATTATGGAATTCGCTTTAATCACCTTATTTGATGAAAAAATACACAAAAAACCTTTTAAACTTTATACTCTCAAATTGTTTCAATATTTTTGAATTTGGCTTATTTTTAAAAAAAAGGCTACCTTTCATATCTTATTAATTTTCAGAATGTGAAATATAAAAAGTATGAAAGTTTGTTGGAAATGAGCAATATTAAAACAATAATTTTTGATTTAGGAGGAGTTTACTTTACACCAGGAACTTTTTTAGCAATCGAGAAAATTAGAGAAATTTATGATATTAAAAATGAAAAATTGCTACGAGAATTTTTTAGTGACAAGCCAAATTCAGAGGGTAATTTATTAAGAAGGGGTTTGATGACTATAGATGAGTTCGAACAAAAATTATTTTCAAAATTAGAAATTAATAAAAAAGAGAGAAAACATACACGGTATATTTGGTTTGGATCTTATTGTATTCATTATGGTATTGAAGATTTAGTAAAAGAATTAAAAAAAAAATATAGATTGTTAATTTTTAGTGGAAATATCAGAGAGCGTATTGAATATTTAGAAAAGAAAAGTAATTTTTTAAAATATTTTAATGATAGTGTATTTAGTTTTGATTACCAAAAAAATAAAGATGATATTGAATTCTATGAAGAATTAAAAAAGCATATAGATTGTGAGCCATCAGAAGCAATACTAATTGATGATGAAAAGAAAAATATAAAAATTGCTCGATCTTTAGGTTTTAAAGGAATCCATTATTACTATACAGAAAAATTAATTGAAGATCTTAAGAATTATGGTGTTACTGTAGATATTTAAAGTATTTTCCTTTTCTATTACTTAATTTTTGTTTGTACACTCATAAATTATATTATAAACATCTTGCGCAAATTTCGGTTGAAAATCAAATATTTTTTGGGGATTAAAAGTTAATATTCGAAATTTGACAATTATACTCACATTAAAATTCACTATATCAAATTGAGGTTTTATTCGGAATATGTTTTTTTGATTATATAAATCACATAGTTCTGCGACTCTATCTAGGATAATCCTAAATCCTTTATAAGGGAAAGCCATTCTAAAAGTGTAATTGTATAATTTTGGATAATATTTAGTAGAGAATGAATTAAATGCTTTTTTTAAATTATTTTCAAATTCCTTTTTAGAATCTGGAATATCTTCATAAATATCTTTAAATCCTATATCCTGAGGAGCTAAGATTTTTTTTTTAAAATCTTCAAAAGATTTCTTTTTGCCAAGCTTGACAGTGTAATTTACAATCTTTGAAGATAGAACTTGACTATTAGATTTTTCGATGATAATATTATCAAATGTCTCTAATTTAATTTTTGTAAGATTAATTTCTCGTACAATCCCTTTATTTCCTTCAATTTTAACCAAATCGTCAACTTCAAAGGGTCTTACTAACATTATAACAATCCCAGAAATAAGATTTGCAAAAATACCACTAGAAGCAAAAGCAATTGCAGTGCTAATCGCACCAGTAAGTACTGCTGTATAGGTTGGGTCTATTTGAGAAATGATTGGAAATCCCTCGATAATAAAATAAACTATTATTAATACTGTGCCAATTTTTAAAGCAAAATTTATAATAATTTTTTGTTTTAAAGGAACTTTTTTGCTTTTCCCAAAGGTTGATGAAATTACTTTATTTAATAAGTATAATCCTAATCCAATAATCAATAGATAAATGAGTGCTTCCCAATCTGAACTAAATAACGTCATTTTTAATCACCCTCTAATTGATTTTTTTTAACACTAGAATCCCATCCATAGTTTATTTCAGTTTCATAAATTTTAAATAGAATATCTTTCAATAGTGGGTCTGTATATGTCAAAATTAAATTTGGATCCTCTGTAATAATTTGTAGAGTAATGCTTAATCGATTTAATATTCCACTTACAGTTGTGTTTACATAGAAATAAGGTTTTGTGCCAAATATTGGTTCATACTTATCAAATATAGGATTTAATAATTCTTGAAGTTTTTCTGAATCTACCGAAGATAAAAGTTCAACTACTTTAATATAACGTGTAACTTTTTTTTCACCAGTAATTAATTTCCTAAACTTTTTAACTACATCTGAAATTTCTATTTTCTTTTCTTTTTTAATCGGTTTATGAGTAAAACGGACTACTGATGAGTTAAATGCGTTTTTATTGGGAATATAAGTGATAGAACCGTCAAATTCCTCTATTTTCAAACTATTTAACGTTATTTCTTTTACAATTCCTTCAATTCCATTTGTTTCAATTAAATCGCCTGCTTCGAAACCTTCTGATGATAAGAGCATTATTCCTGATGCGATATTATTAATGATATTTTGAAATGTAAGAGAAATAGCTATAACTAAGAAAGAGATTATTGCGACAAAATAAATTGGTGAAATAATAAATAATAACCAAAAAGGGAATATTATCCAAACGATATTTATAATTATCATAACTATATAACGAACAAATAAGTTTTTGATTAATGATTGAGCTAAATCAATAAATATTGATCTTAAGAAATATGCTACTATATTTAAAAGAATTAAATTCATTAATAACGGATCAAAGCCAAAATAAAAATAGATCCACAAAAAAACTCCGATAACCCCCAACCATATCAGAATTTTAAAGATCTTTTTCATATGAAACTTTATATCTTGGTACATTTAAAATTTGTTTTTATTACTATGGAAAAAAACATTAATTTTTAATTATTTTTTTAAAAAATGAAAATGATTTCAAAATAATGAAGGGAATTAAAGTAAAATCAAAAAGAAAAATAAGAAACAAAAAGAAAATAAAAAAAATAGGAGAACCACCTGGAACTTTAGTATATGTTGGAGAAAAAGCTAAAGTTCAAACTAAAATAAAAGTAATTGATTTTAATAAAGAGACATATCTAATTAAAAAAGATGTAGAACTAGATGAAGATTTATTATATATAGAAAAAAATATGGTTAGATGGATTTATATTACCGGATTAACCGAAGTGAATATTATAGAAAATATTGGAAAATTATTTAATCTTCATCCTCTTGTCTTAGAAGACATTTTAAACACTAGCCAACGCCCAAAATTTGAAGATTATAACGATTATATATTTATTGTATTACCTAGAATTCTATGGAATGAAGAAAATAAATCATTTGAAAATGAACAGATTAGTATTATAATAGGATCAAATTTCGTAATATCATTTTCAGAATTAGAAAGCGATACTTTTAATCCAATATTAGAGAGGATTATTACATCCAGAGGAAGAGTAAGATCTATGGGCCCTGATTATTTAGCTTATACATTAATGGATATTATTGTTGACAATTATTTTATAATTTTAGATATCATTGGAGAAATCATTGATGATCTAGAAGAAAATCTCGTGACTAATCCTGAACCTGAAGTTTTACAATCAATTTATCATTTAAGAAGAAATAGTATTGATTTACGAAAAACAATATGGCCATTAAGGGAATTAATTAATAAACTACAAAGGGAGCAATCTAACTTAATCAGTGATGATTTGCAGATTTACTTACGAGATGTAAAT
>JBHLNL010000037.1:0-23294 GCA_048941605.1 Promethearchaeota archaeon
TTCTATCTATTCCTGCTAAATTCATAATAGAATTAAAAAAAAAAAGTGAAAAAAATAAACAAGTACTAAATTTTCAAAATATTGAAGAAGTCCTCATTATTGGTAATCCAACATTCAAATATTCTTATAACTATTATATTGTTATATTATTTACAATTAAATCAGATGGAAAAAAAGTGGGATATTTAATAGGTAATGTCAAAAATTTAGGTGATATTATTATTGGAATTTGGCCATTCAATATTAGTCCCAGAGATATTACAAAAGAGAAAGTTTTAGAAACTTGTAATGATATTATTGAAAATCCAAATAAATATAGTAGTATCTGTTTAATCTCTCAATAAATATACGGTTGGATTTTCACTTGAAAAATAGATCTTATTTATACTCTTCTAAAACTTATACTTATCTCCTTTAAAACGTATTCCAATTCCATTTTCAAATTTTTTACGAGATAACTCTAACTTAACAGTAAGAGAATCCACTTTTTTTTAATTAAAATTTAAGTTTCAATCTTTTTCATTACTCTCTCTAATTCTTCCTCTATATTCATATCTTTAAAATCATAAGCTGAAATTTCATATTGATTTGTAAAATCACTATACTTTACTCTACCTCTAATAATAATGTCTTTTCCTAAGAATTCAGAAGATTTCTTCTCTAAGAACTTCTCGAATTCTGGCGTTTCTTGAAGTTGGACAATATTATCTGTATTTACTCCTAATAATCTTTCTGCTAATTCTCCAATAAAAGCAGTTCTTATCGTTCCTGTTCCATCATCAATAATAAGGTTAATAATCATTCGAAATTCGGTATCTTCTGTTTTGTCACATGTACAATTCTCAACTTTCTTATAACATATCTTACACCCTTCATAAATAGTAATTTTATCCAGATCTTTTGCAATGAATCCTTTTATTTCGATAGTACCTGGTGCTTTAATCGAATCAATTTTAATATAATTACCTGAAAAATTGGGTGATCTATCATTTCCATCTAACTGAATGCTTTTAAGATTTTTTATCTCTAGGTCGATTAAATCTAATTTTGAATCATTAATTATAGAAATTTCATTTCTACTTGAAAAATTACTATATTTGAGTAACACATTTTTTAGTGATATCCCTTCTCCGACTGTTAATATTTTTGAATACTCTTCAGCTTTTTCACGCCACAATGTGACTCTAATACCATCTGATTCATCGCTTACAATAAAGCCTAATAAAGAGATTTCTTCTCCGGATTTTAAGGATATTGATTTTATATTATCAATTGAAGTTATAATACCTTTAAATGAAACAAGGCCTGTTTTGTTTTGGAGATCCTTGATGTTTTTTACAGAGTCTCCTTCAACATCCAATTCCTTAGATCTTTTTGTAATTGATGTGTTTTTATTTGCATTTAAATCAATTGTTTTTGAATCTAAAGTACTTAATCGAGGGTTTAAATTCGTAATTGAAACAAAATCATTTACATCTAATTTATTTAATTTCTCAGTATCTTCATTCCAAAAAGTAATTCTTATTGATCCTGTAGAATCTAATAATGTTAGAGATTGTACTTTTCCAACTTCACCATCTTTTCTTGTAAATTCTTTTTTTGGCAATATTTGGATGATTTTACCTTCTAATGAAACCGAATTAAGATTCAGGTTAATATCACTTATATTTATTGACTCATATGTAATTTTAGGATATTTTTTATAGTCAACATCTTCAGGTGATAGAATTACTTTTCCATAATTTCCCACATGAATTTCCACACTTCCATATTTGCCTTTTTTTGCGCTACCATTTATTATTTTAATTAATTCATTCTTTTCAAAGTTCGATTCAGTAAAGATATTCACTTGACTATCCCAAAGCACAACTCGTGCATCGCCGGTCTTATCATTTAATAAAAACGAACCAACATATCCTTTGGTTCCATCGTTTTTTTCAAAGCTATTAACCTTATAAATTTCTTTAATTCTGCCATATAATGTTATGTTCTTCATATTTTGAGTAATATCTGAAATAAAAATTTCAATCTCTTTTAGAAGATCTTTATTTTCACCTTTTATATCAACTCCTAACTCTTTAGCAATAATAAATAAAGCACCTTCATCAGATATTAATCCTTTTAATTCACTTTTTTTATCTTCAACCAAAGTTTGAATTTCTTTTCTTGTTAACCCTGTATCCTCAATTATTTTATTAATATAAGCCTCAATTTTCATTTCAATCACAATTCTAAAAATTTCCTAAATTCTAAAATTAATTTAGTTGGGATTATTTAAAAAAAAATTTATTTAATTGCTATTAAAAAAAGTTATTCTTATAAAAATAAAGAGTATTAAATATAGGTAATTTTTTAAATCTAATGAGTTCAGACTATTAATAATTTTTATGAGTATTAATTAATATTAGAAATATTTATAAAATTCCCATTTATTTAAGGAAATGAAGGGTTTCAGAGTTATACCTGTTGTTGACATTTTTAATTCTAAGGCAGTACATGCTAAAAAAGGAGAAAGAACAAAATATAAGCTTTTAGAATCTAAATTATTTCAATCTACCAATCCTGTAGAGATTATTAAAAAAATAAAAAATGAATTTAATTTTTATGAGGTTTATATCGCAGATCTAGACTCCATTATTAATAAAAACCCAAATCTTCAAATTTTAAATGAAATTTTAGATACTTCGAATATAGAAGTAATACTAGATCCTGGAATTGTTGATATTGAAGACGTGCTATATTTTTCTGGTTTTAAAATTAAAAATTTAATTTTAGGATTAGAAACAATTAGAAATATAAAAATTATCAGTCAAAGTCTCAGAATCTTAAGTAAAAATAGAATAATTATTAGTATTGATATGTATAAAGGTAAAATTATTTCCAATATAAAAGATATAAGGAATCAAAATCCAATACATGTCATCGAAAAAATTGAATCTCTAGGTATAAAGAGCATAATCCTTTTAGATTTATTCAGAGTTGGCCAGAAAATTGGAGGAATTCCACCACTTTACCTGGATGTTCTATCTCATTTTAATGGAGATATCCTTGTAGGAGGGGGTATAAAAAATATCAGAGATGTTTTAGATTATAAAGATCTAAACTTCTCTGGAGTATTAATTGCAACATCTTTGTATGATGGAACAATAAATATTGAAATGTTAAGAAATATTATATAAAATATACTTCTAATCTATAAATATTACTCCAGTACTCGAGACATTTAAAGATTTTTTACATACTGGACACGTATGTTTCATTCTAACCCAATCTGTTAAGTGTTCCTTATGGGCTTTTGCTTCACAAATCGGACAACCTGTAACCTCATCAAAAATCTCTATATTTTTCCCACACACAGAACATTTGGTTTTTGATGCAGTAGATATTTTTATTAATTCTTTCTTAATATCTAATGTTATCTTTTCTGTATTCTCTGCATTAGGGTTAATTTGCTTTAATTCATCTCTTGTATCTACACAAAATATAGAGCCTTCTGTATCATCCTTCTTATTACCAATCCAGACGACTTTACCTTTGAAATAACTGGATCCTTGATCTTCTAATGTTAAATTTAGTCTTCTATCTTCCATAACATAAGTTTGGATAACTTTTGTATATTTCAAATCTAAGTTTGAAGATAAATGCTTAACCACTTCTATTGGTTCCTTAAAAACTTCGTTTGTAATATCCACTTTTGTGATTTCTTTAGGTGACATAATAATCTCATAATCTTTTTTTATATCTAATAAAAATGATTTAATTTAAATTTTTATATAAAAATATACAAAAATAAATGTTTTGGATTTCTTCTTATTAATTCTAAAATTCTAAAAAGTATACGATCTTTCTTATCAATCACAATATACAACTAAATAAAAACAAACAAGTTAAGCTTGTTTGTTAATTAAAATGAATTTACTTTCCAATTTTAAATCCTAAATAAGTTTTTTAATATTTTTGCATTATATATGATACACAATGTCTCATAAAATTAGACTTTTAATCAGTCCTAGAACAATCGAAGAAGCAAAAATAGTAATTGCTAATCTTGTTGACTACATAGATTGTAAAAATCCTAAGGAAGGATCTCTTGGAGCAAATTTTCCTTGGATTATAAAAAAAATGAAGAGTTTAATTCCAAATGATAGTCCTCAACTTTTAAGTGCAACAATTGGGGATTTCCCAAATTTACCTGGTTCAGCCTCATTAGCAGCGTTAGGAGCTGCAGTATCAGGAGCAGATATTGTAAAAGTTGGGTTAAAAGGACCTAAAGATGAAAAAACAGGAATTAAACTAATGCGAAAAGTTGTGAAAGCGGTAAAAGATTATAATAATACAATTAAAATTGTTGTAGCAGGTTATGCTGATCGGATAAGAATGAATTCATCACCTGGATTTATGAGTATTCCTACTATAGCTGCTCAATCTGGTGCTGATATTGCTATGCTTGACACATACATCAAAGACAATATGGGATTGTTCGATTTTTTAACAATAGAACAATTAATTAATTTTAAAAACAAAGCTAAAAATTTTAATCTTGAAGTAGCATTAGCCGGAAATTTAAGGATGGAAAATATACCCTCAATAATGCAAATTTCACCCGATATAATTGGAGTAAGAACTGTTGTATGTGAAGATTATGATAGAAACAATGGATCAATCAAATCACAACTTGTTGAAGCTCTAAAGAAAGAATTGTATAAATAAATAATTAAAGTTATCAGAAGAATATTTCAAAATATAAATTTAAACATTTGGTCTTTTTTTTTAAAAAATAGATTTGCTTTTATGTATTGATGTGCTATAGACAGTTATTTCCGGTTTATATGATTCAAAAACATTTAAGACTTCTTTTTCATTATCTTTCCGACATATTGCATATACTGAGCGTCCTAATTGATTCATACTTGCTCCAATAATATCTAATTTGTTTAAATTCTTTATTAAATCATTTATTTTTGATAATTGAAGAATTTCAAGAATTTCCGTACTTTTTACAAATTCAAGAGAGGCTTTTATAAATGTTTTGATATTAGGCTCCTTAATTAATTTTGTTAAAGCTCTTTTACCAGCATCTTTAATTTTTAAACTTAGAACAGGATCATTCAATATTGATTTTGTATGAATAATTCCAAATGAACCACAAATAATTATTAAATTATGGGGTACTTTTATCCTTTCATAAACACATGGAAATCCTGGTTCTCTTATAATACCCATCCCTCCATTTAATTGCCCACAAACAGTTCCTAAACCAGTTTTATTTACAACTTCTGCAATATGGGCTATTTTACCTTTTTCTTGGAGCGATAACTTTAGATTTAACAAATAATCCAAACCAAAAATGGTTCCTAGTGCTCCAGAACCACTTGCTCCATATCCACATCCAACAGGTAAATCAAAATTATGATTAATCCTTACTTTAAAGGATTTTTTGATATAATTTTTAATATAATTTATGATATAGTGTGTAGTTTCAGCTTTTTGATTTAATTTTTTACCGTTGATATAAATTTTTAATTCGAATTCATCTCGGGCATTAATATTTTGAATTATAACCTCTGTTTTTCCTACAGCATCAACACAGAAACCAGCACCTCGAGATCCTATCCTTTCTGGATCTTCAATTTTAATACCATTAATTTCATCAACTATTTCAAAAAATCCGGATATTCTATGGGGAATATTGACAATAACTTTATTAACTCTTTCAGACATAAATCTAATATAATTTAATTTATCTATTTGACTATATATTGTTACAAAGAGAATTAGAATGAAAACATTATGAAAAGAAAAAGTGTAATAAAAATCGGTGGATCGTTATTATTTACTGAAAAGAAAGAAATTAATAAAGAAAAAATTCAATATTTCTGCGAAATTTTTAAAAAAACGAAATATTCTGGGAATCATGTTATTGTGTGTGGCGGAGGAATCATTGCAAGGGAATACATAAATACTGTAAGATCTTTTCATGGAAGTGAGTCATTATGTGATACTTTTGGTATAGATCTTTCTCGAATAAATTCCAAATTATTAATTTCTTCTTTTCAAGATTTTGCTTATCCCCTCGTTCCAAAATCTATAGAAGAACTTTCATTAGCTTTACTCTTTGGAAAGATCATTGTTATGGGAGGTTTACAACCGGGACAATCTACTACTTCTGTTGCTCTCGAAGTAGCAGAGTTTATGCATGCTGAAGAATTAGTGATTTTAACTGATGTTAAAGGTATTTTTAATAAAGATCCCAAGAAATTTGATGATGCTAAATTACTCAAAAATCTAACATATGCAGAATTACAAGAAATTACTATTAATTCTTCAGGAGATAAACAAGCAGCTGCCGGAGAATATCGTATATTCGATGCAGTTTCTTTACAAATCTTAAAAAGAAGTAAAATTAAAGTTAGAGTCATGTCTGGTAAAGATTTAAAAGAATTTGAAAAATATTGGAAAGGAGATGAAAATATAACCTGTACTATTATTTCTGAATGAATTTTTTTGATAAATTATTTTAATCTTCCAAATTTATTTACCCTATATTAAATACATTAAAATTGAGTAAAAAAATGTCTCAATCCTCATGGAAAGATCAAATCAAAAAGAAATGGGGGCCTCATAGTCATTGCCCTATTTGTGGCAAAGCGATGCCTACTGATAAGAAATTTTGTAGTCAATCATGTAAAGATAATTATTTTGAATCGGAGAGGAAACAAAAGAGGAAAGGACGATTACAATGTATTTTCTTAATAGTTATGTTAGTTGTGATGATGTTAGTGATGTTTATACTTCCATTGTTTGGATAAATATGGTATAAAATAAGGTTTGGACATTACTTTTAATAGTATTTTTTTGAAAAAATTAAAATAATTATTTTGTTTAATGAATATATAAAATATCTAACAAATCTTTAAGCAGGGATAACCAAGTTGGTCAACGGTGCCGGACTTTTTTTGAAAATAATCTTAAATAACCGGACTCAAGATCAATTTACTTTCATATCCGTTGATTAATATATTAACTGATGAGATATCCGGTGAGATAGCTCTTCGTGGGTTCGAATCCCACTCCCTGCATTATTCTACTTTTCTTACTGTTTCTTTTAAAATTGTGTTGATGAAATTCAATAATGGTTTAATTAACTCTTCCTCAACTATTTTGTTCTTAATAAATAAAAGGAGTAGCACAGGAGCTTTTAAAATATTTACTGCTCGTTCAACTATTATAGTGCTTAAGAGTTTGGAGTTTACACCAAATAGATTGTAAGATGCAGTTGAGGCTTTTATTCCTTCGATTGCTGGAGGACTTCCCAAAGTGACATTTCCTATTCCCATATTAAGTTGATCAGAAATTAATAATAGAAAGCTATTATGTAATTTAAAAAGATTTAAATAAAACGTTATGTCATCAATTTCCAGTTTTTCTTCTGCTAAAAGATTCATACTTTTTAATTATAACGATTTTTGAATCTAATTAAGCACTCGCAAATTATTGCTTTATTATTATAATGCTTTACTTTTGTGATAACTTTATTGATTATTTTATTCTTATGAAATCTTAAATAAGAAACATCTTTAATCAGAAGATATAACGACATCTGATATTCTTTGTCTCCGAATATCAAAATCATGATCGAGGTGAATTGTTAAACAATGTTGATCTTCTTTTTGAAGATTCTTATGAACATAACTTATGGGGACTACAGGTAATTCTGAATCTAAAACTGCATTTTTTGGAATAGGAACTGGGATAACTGCTTTACAGCGCTGGCAATTTACTAATACTACTTTAACATTAGGAGTTTCAAATTTTTTCATTCTTTTCAGAACGTCTTTAGATAATTGTGAAGTATCTAAAGCTAAGCTTTTTGATTTTTTAGGTGCTTCTGGGACGATTGGGATTCCCAAATCTAGGTCTTCTTTTGTTAAATATTCTTTTTCTTCCTCTTTTTCTACAGATTCTCTAGATCCTTTTTTTTTTCCTTTTTCTTCCTTTCTAATCTTACTCTGATTTTTTTTAGAAACTAATTGTTTATTTCCCGTTTTTTGAACTTTTTTAGCCAATAGGTTCACATTTAATGTGCAAGTGAAATATATATTATATTTATTAAAATAACCTAACCCTATAAAAAATTTATATATTTTGAATTTGAAATTCTTATTTGTGTTTTAAATTATCAAAAACCTGAAAAATTCTTAATGTAAAGATATATTTAACAATTAAAAATATCTGGAAGGAAATTTAATAGGTATTATCCTGATTAAACACCAAAAATTTGTCTAAGCTCATTATAAACTTTCGATAACTCTGAAATTATTTGAGCATTATTTTGTTGAAGATAATAGTTAATATACCCCGCTAAACCTTCACTATCTTTAATCCAGTCTAAAAAGGATTGAATTTCACCTTTAAGTTGAGGATCTATACCTGGTCCTACTCCTGCTGCAGAAGTGTATCCTGTGGCTGATGATTCATCCATCTGAGTGGCTTGTTGCCCTAATTGAACACTTGTATCCAGGTAGGGTCCTTGTGTGCTCATAGATCCTACCGCTCTTTGGACATCCATAATAGCTCCACGCGCATCTCCATCTGGTTGAAGATAACAAATCAGTTTATGCTCTTCATCTTTTGCTGCACATATACTTCCTTCACCTTTCAAAGAGATAGCAACTAAACGTTCAGCCTCCATCTGCAAGATCGAATATTTTACTCCAGAAACCATTATGAATTGAGCATTTTGACCGGTCCAACTTGAGACTACTCTATCAACATCTCCACTAATATCCCAGTTATCTGTTGAATAAATAATCTCTTTACCTTTAATTACTGCTGCTGCTATAATGTTAGGATCTGATTGCATCAAATTATATACAGCTGTTGCTGGATCTACTGGCATTTTATTTCCTCTTACTTTTGGTAATTTTCAAATATAACAATATCTAAAATCATTTAGTTTTGCTATAAAATAATTATATACTAATTTATTAAAAATTTATCGATAACATAATTTTAATCAATTTTTTTCTGCTTCTTTA
The DNA here is from genome assembly GCA_048941605.1 of Promethearchaeota archaeon. Classification (GTDB taxonomy): domain Archaea; phylum Asgardarchaeota; class Lokiarchaeia; order Sigyniarchaeales; family SOKP01; genus Loki-b32. Next base: position 9,039 of record JBHLNL010000037.1, read on the forward strand.
CATTAATTTTACCAAATTTTGGCTTAATATTGTTTTCGATCTGATCTGTTTCAATTGGAATAATATATTTATAATGATCTTCAAAAGAAATTTTATTTTCAAAAAAAAGTTTATGATAAATATCATTTTTCTCTAAACTAAATAGATGATTTTGTAAACTTTTTTCATTTTTGAATAATTTCCCGCAAATTGGACAACTCAAAGATTTAGGTTCTAAAAGACCTTTTGGTTTTTTAACAATGACTGGATAAATGTTTTTTCTATATAGTGAGCTTTTATGGTGCCGACAATAATGTCTTATCAATTTTCCATAGGGAGGATATTCAAAAAAAACTTTACTTCCATGAGTACATTCCCAATATAATACAGTAGCAGCACATTTTGGGCATGTCGATGGAAATGAACGAAGATAACAATGCTTTCCATGGGATTTATAATTATGTCGCATTATATTAAGAGAAAGAAAGAACTTATTAAAATTTTACGATTTAATTCAAAATTCAAAAATTGTAAACTGAGTTTATTATTAATGGATAAATCCTCAAAACGCAAACATTTAAATGTGCAAGATTAATTATGAAAAATAAAGAAGAGAATTTTTAAAGGGTTGGCATTATTGGATCTCTCATTCCCTCAAAAAAATTTTAATTTATGCCCAGAATGTGGTAATGAAGAGGTAATCTCAGACGAATCTCGTGGTGAGATTGTTTGTAACGTGTGTGGTTTAGTTTTAAGCCAAAAAATTATAGATAATGGTCCAGAATGGCGAGCATTCACTTCTGAAGAGGCAAATAAGAAAGTGAGGGTAGGTGCTCCCACAACACTTACACTCCATGATAAGGGACTAAGCACCATGATCGGTTGGAAGAATAAAGATGCATTTGGAAAGACAATTAGTCCTAAAATGAAAGCAGAAGTGTATCGGTTAAGGAAATGGCATGTTAGAACAAGAACCAATAAATCTATTGATAGAAACCTAGCTTATGCTATGAATGAATTGGATAGATTTTCTTCTCAATTAAATCTTTCTAAAGATTTAAAAGAATCAGCAGCTCATATTTATAGAAAAATGGCTAATAAAAATTTGATCAGGGGGAGATCAATTGAAGCAATGTTAATCGGCTCAATTTATCTGTCATGTAGATTAAATACTGTGCCAAAAACTTTAGATGATTTTATAGAATTTGCTTCAGTTGATAAAAAAAAGGTTGCCCGATGTTATAGATTAATTCTAAAGGAACTTAGATTAAATATAAGAGTTTCCTCTCCAATAAATTTTATTCCTCGATTCTGTGCTGAATTAAAACTCTCTGGAAAAACTCAAAATCGAGCGGCTTCAATTTTAAAACTTGCTAAAAAATATCGAATCACTGCAGGAAAAGCACCTACTGGCCTTGCTGGAGCTGCTTTATATGTCGCAGCAATACAAGAAGGGGAACGCCGTACTCAGAAAGAAATTTCCATAGCAGCGGGAGTTACAGAAGCAACAATCAGGAATAGATATAAAGAATTAGTTAATCATTTAAAATTCCAAATAAATGTCTAATAAAATTCTCTTCTTTTCGATTTAATTAAAGAATAATTGATTTTTTTAAAAAAGAAATAGATTTAACGAACTTTAATTCGTTTTATCACATCTGGACGTTTCTTATATAAAATTCGAAATCCACAATGTGAACATTTAATACCTGGAAGAGCACTTAATTCCTTTTTACTAACTTCCTTTCCACAACTCTTCCTCGCACATACGTATTTCATATTTATTCTAAATTGTCCATGATTAAAATACTTTTTCTTCAAACCCTCCAAGAAAAAATACTTTACAAATAGGAGGAGATAATTAATAATAAATTTACTTTAAATATATAACGATTTTCGCTTATCCTCTGAATCTACAAGTTGGATTGAATCTAGATCTTGTTCTAATTGATCTCTCTTAATTTGGAGATTTTTTGTTATGTCTTCAATATTTTCCAGAGTATATTTCTTTTTGATCGGTAAAGTAAAGGATTTTTTAAGCATTTCCAATAAAGTAATTGAAGCTTTTAAATCTGTAATATCTTCATTAATCATAGCTATATTATCTGTTTCAGCTAGAAAAACTAACCCATCAATACCAAATCTTGCTTTTGCTAATGTTGGAATTAATCCATTTGCTCCAATTATTACTCCCTTTTGTATCTTTTCACAAGCACTTTCTGTTAAATAATGTTTTAGTAACTCTTTATTTGTTGCACTAAGAAAAATTTTGGGCAACTTTGAATTGATTTTTCTACTACTTACAGGATATGCCCCCAATGCGACAATTAATTTTATGCCATAATCATGAATTACTTCTGTAAGAAAATTAGATATTTTATATATTCCTTTTGGAGTGAGGCTTTGAGCATCAGCAGTTATAAGCATTAAATCTCTTAATTCATTTGGATCTTTCCAATATAAAATTTCAGCTTTAGGAGCAGATAACAAACTGTCGTCTACAATCGCTCCAGCGGGATAATCATCAAAAATGATATCTATTAAATTTTTAGCATTAAGTTGACCTATAAGAGAATCTAAAGCAAATTTGCCCACATCAGCGATTCCGGGCATTCCTAAAATACATATAGGTCTAATAAAATCTTTTACAGTAAAATTACTATGTTTTATAATTCTTATTCCGTCCATAAATAGAACCTTTTATGTTTAAAAACATCCCTAATATTATGGTGATTTTATCAGTTTAAAAACGATGTATTATCCTAGTAGACACAAGATTTACTGTTAAAGTAATATAATCATATTATCGTAAAATTAAATTTAAGAAAAACTCTTATTCTTCATGTAGAAGAAAAACTGTTTCTAAAAATGGCATTAAAGTATAATTGTAGAATGTGTGGTACTTGTTGTCATGAAGTACCAGGAGATTATGTTAAAAGAATTCCAATATATCCAGACGAAGCTGATAAATTAATAAAGATTGCAAAAGAAAGTGATATAAAGTTCAAGGTTATCGAAGATTTAGTGTTCCCTGATATTAAAAATGAAAAGATATTGATTATTACATATCGTATAAGATTAGATAATGAGAATCAAAGGTGCCCGTTCTACAATAAAAAATCTGGGTGTACAGTTCACGCTTATAAACCTTTAGCTTGTCAAGCATATCCTTTAGCATTGAAACGTATTGACGCATTTAATTTTGAGATATCAATTGATCCTCTATGCAATTTTGTAAACCAAAATTATGAAGGGTTACAAAATTTGGATGTAATTAAATTGAAAGAGATTTTTAAAGAAGAATATCCTAAAGCTGAACGATTTTATCGAAAAAATAAGAAACTAATATTTAAAATAAGAAAATTAGAAGCCTTAAAAAAAATAGAAATACCACGTCAGATTAGTTTGGATGAGTTTAATGCTTATTTACAACAGTGGGAACGAGAAGACATATCAGTATAATAAATTATTCAAAAACTCTTAAATTTTAAGTTTTAACTCCCTAATAAACTCCTTGAACTTACTATCCTTTAAAATAATGGTTTCGAATCTATTTAAAGCTTCACTAATTACTTGAGCTAAAATATGTTTACAAAATTTACGTTTTTTCTTTATTACAACGCTTTTATAGAAATCCTGGCATGAACAATACAATTTAGGATATATTAAATGTTCTTGATTTTCTCCTTTAGCCGCCCAAATAACTCGATTTGAAGGTTCATATATATATTTTATAATTCCCTTTTTTAATGAATCAATAGCATAAATAGATTTATCAGGAAAAATAGATTCCAAGAAAGAAATAAATTCTTCATCGATTACTTTTTTTTCCTCAGCTTTTTTAAAAACTTGAAATAACAAATCTTTGGACATCTTTATCCTTCTCTTAAGCTCATAAATAATTTTCTACTTTAAATAATTTTTTACATTGCTCTTAATATAAAATTCTCGTGGTTTATATTCTAATTATTTAATACATCAATGTTATAAAATTAATATTATTGAAATTAAATTTGGTGAATAACAAATGCCACATGGTCCAGGGGGTACCGTAATTCCATAAGAGTCTTGTACGAGATTCAAATGTAGTTTTCTTTTTTTTTATATCAAATCTGACGGTACAGTCTGGTTAGCAATCAATTCCAAGAATTGACTTGGAGAAGGTTCTCTACCATATTTTTCAATGATAAGTCTTTCTCCTTGATAAACTGGAATGTAAGGAGCCCATATATCATCTGAAATAAATCTTAACATTGCTTTAATACCGTTCTCAGGAATTACTTTAAAATCTCTTGAGTATTTTATCAACATTTCATTATTCCAACCTTTTACATACTTATAATAAGCCAAATTATAATTTAATCTTCTAAATCCAATTCTTATTTTATTCTGTCTAACTAAAGTCTCGAGACTATCTTCAACACTAGGATTAGGACAAAATTCCTCTAATAATAGTTTATTACTTTCAGAAGGATTAAAAAGAATTCTTTCCGCTAATTCACCCGTCCCTTCATGGATAACCATTTCTGGAGTATATATCATTAATATAGACGTTTCAAAATATCCTTTCTTATGAAATAACAAAAGATCCCGAATTGAACTCTCCATATGATGACCAGGATATCCTTCATGGCATGCAAAATCTAATAAACTCGTCCAGTAACAACTAGTACTAATATTTATATCAATTCTTGAAATATAATTCCCCAAATACCAATTATACATTGGCCAACTTTTATCTGTTACTTCATTTAAAATTACTTTTTCATTAAGAGGGAGTATATCGGGAAATAGTTCATTTGTTCGCTTTTTAGCAATGTTAAGTGCTTTTAACATCAAATTTTTTACATTTCTAGGGGGGACAATTCTTCTTTGTGCATATTTTTTTATTCTGCCTGATAGATTACCTTCTCCTTTATATATTTCTTCAGCTTGAGATGTAAGATCATAAAAGAAATCATCTTTATGCAATAACGGTTTAAAATCAAATAATTTTTCAACTTGTTCTAAGTATGGTATTTTTTCACCATTCAATATCCTTAATATAGTCTGAATCGCTACTAATGTTTTTTCTAAAAATTTTTGGCGTTTCTGTTCAAATCCTTGATTTTTTAACTGATTTATGAGATTTTTACAATCTTGCATAAGTCTTTTGGGTGAGATTTTTCCCTCTGCCCCTATTAAATCTTTAAGTTCCGTTGGTCCATAATAATACTCAACATAACCATTAATATGTTTATTGATTCTTAATCCTAGACATATATAACCTTTAGCAAAATTATCTAAATCCATTTCAGACAGTTATACTTCTTTAAATACTATCTCAAAATTTTATTTATTGACTTTCACCTAATAAATCTATTGCTTTTTCATTTTTAAATTTTATAATATGGTAAAGAATTAAGTGTTTTTATTATTAAAAAATTACATAGTAATGCTTTCTATAACATTGCTTTTAATAATATGATTACTTGGTTTCCATATAATATATGAATTATTATCCAGCTTATTGATAAAAGCTTTTACATCTTTCTCATGTAGAAAATAATAATTTATTTTAGATCCAATTCTATATTCAATAAGACACAGAAATTCAAAACAAGTAGGACATATCCAATTGTATCCTCCTGCATTTGTTGGTAATCCATTATCACAATTATATACTTTTGCGAGTTCTTGATTATAAGCTTTAAATGGCATTAAATGGATTATATAACTAGCTTTATAAAGGACTTTTCTTTTCCTCCTGTTTTATTATTTTCAGATTACAGAACTATAACGTTTTTATTTGAGAGGATATATAATGAGAGTAAAACTATTTCACTAAATAACATATGTTATAAATAAATAAAACTGATAACTCATTGAATAAGATTTTATTTCTCCCAACTAGATTTTTTCCTTCAATCTCTGGAGCGGAATTTTATTTTCAACGGATCGCAGAAATTTTAAAAATTATATATAACTGTCACATTGATATATATACTTCAAATGCTATAGATTTTAAAGCTCTAAGAAATCCCCTTGGGAAAACTCTAAAACAGGATAATAAATACTATTATCAAGTTAATCGTTTGAAGATTAATAGATTTCCAATAAACTATAAAGTTTCTAAAAATGACATTCTTAGTAAACTAAAAGTAATCCCTGCATTTAATAAATTAAACTTGAATGGAGAATCTTTAGATATATTCATAAAAAATGGCCCTTACCTAGAGGAATTATTAGAATCTTTATTGAATAAGCCAGATTTAAATTATGATTTAATCCATACCACATTTTTTCCCTATTTTAACTGTATTATAAGTTTAATTATTGGATCTTTTATTGGTAAACCAACAGTTTGCACCCCTTTTTTTCATTTTTCTAATCCTCGATATTTAGATGACCGCTTGGGGGATATATTAAAAAAATTTGATTTATTAATCGCTTGTACTAATCTAGAGAAAGATTTCTTAACTAGTAAATTCCTTATACCAAAAGATAAAATTAAAGTTATTCCAATGGGAGTAGATTATGAAAAATTCAAAAATATCCATAAAACATCATTGATGCATTATAAATTTAAGCAGAAATTTTTTGATAAAAAAGAAAGTAAATATAAATTAATACTATTTTGCGGATATAAGAATTACGAAAAAGGAGCTTTGTCAATTCTCAAATCGATACCCTACATTCTTAAAAAAATAAAAAAAGTCTATTTTGTATTTATAGGCCCTTCAACTATTGCTTTTAATCAAGAAATATCTAAAGTTTCTAAATTAAATAATGCTAAAGTAGTCAATTTCACCCCTGACAATTTGACAGGATATTATGATAGAAAAAAATTAATGGCTTTTAAAGAGGCAGATATATATTTAATGCCTAGTCGGAGTGATGCATTTGGAATATCCTTTCTAGAAGCTTGGTCTGCTGGAAAACCAGTGATTGGAGCAAGAATCGGTGCAACTCCAGAGGTCATTCGAGAAAATATTGATGGGTTATTAGTTGAATTTGACAATCCAGAGGATATTGCCCAAAAAGTTATTAAATTATTAAAAAATAAGAAATTAAGAAAAAAACTTGGTTCCACTGGACAACTAAAAGTCTCCCAAAAGTATACATGGGACATTGTTGCTAAAGAAACATATCAAACTTATAAAGATTTAATAAATAACTATAAATAAATAGAATATGAGAACTATATCTGGAAACCCTTACCTTTACAAGGAAAATGGCAATATTTATCTTGATTCTGTCTTGCTAAATGAAATTACTAATAAATATAAAACCCCACTATTGATATTTCTGGAAAAAAGAATAAGAGACAATATTAGAACTTTCCTCCGTGTCTTTAACTCAGAATTCGATAATTTTCAGTGCTATTATTCTTTCAAGGCAAATTATCTTCCAGAAATTTGTAAAATTATTCTTTCTGAGGGAATTGGAGCAGAGATTGTAGGGTTACCAGAGCTGAAGTTAGCCTTAAAAGTAGGTTTTCCTCCTAACAAAATTATAATTGGTGGACCTTATCTTCCAAAAAAACTTATAGAATTGAGTATTGAATATAAAATAAAGGAAATTATCATTTATAATTTAAGTGATTTGGAAAAGGTTAATTCAAGCGCTAAGAAATATAACTATATTCAAGATATATGTATTAGAGTAAATTCTCAAAAATATAATAGCAAATTGGGAGTTAATTTGGATGAGAAGAACCTTATAGAATTAGAAAAAGCATATAAAAATTTTCAAAATATTAAAATCAAGACTATTTTGTCTCATTATAGTACTCAGATGAATGATTTGAACCAATTTAAACAAAATATCTCCTCAGTAGCTAATAACCTAAAACTTTTATCAAACCATGGAATCTCTATTGACAATATTAATCTAGGAGGTGGTTTCCCTGAAGCTACTATCATGCCAGAAAAACAATTAAAACATATTGCTAGTAGTATAAAAAAAATATTAGAGGAATTTGAAATTAATTACAAAAAAATCTATTTTGAACCAGGAAGATATTTTATCGGAGATGCTGGTTTGTTTGTATCAAAAATTGTAAAAATTGATGAAAGTCGGTGGATATTTTTAAATATTGGAAATCATATTTGCCCCAAATTTGCAAGATGTTCTTTAAGGTTTTATAATGCTTCGCAGATCAATAAACCACATAAATATAAAACTTCAATAGCAGGAATAATTCCTACAGATCAAGATGTTTTAGCAAAAGACTATTTCTTTACTGAAAGTTTAAAAGAAGGAGATATAGTCATTGTTACCAACACAGGTGCTTATTGCTTGACTTTTTCAAACAGATTTCCATATTCATTGCCAAAAATCCTTCTTATTAATGAAACGAGGGTTAACCACCTTTTTGATCCACAAATCAATGGAGATTTTTCAATAACTTAAATTCTAAAACAAATATACACAAATTAAATTAATATTATATCGATATTACATTAATTCTAATTTTTTCATTATAATTCTTTGTTCAAATTAAATTAAAATTTGAATGATTATGGAATCATTTATAAAAAGCGCACGTGAACGAGAAATAAACCGACCTAAGATTGAAAATTTTGGTTACGCTAATATTAAAATAGTCGGAAGTGGTGGTGCTGGGAATAACACAATCAATAGATTAATGAAGATAGGAATAAGAGGTGCTAAATGTGTAGCAGTAAATACAGATTGTCAGCATTTAGATAGTGTTGATTCTCATATTAAAATTTTAATTGGTAAAAATTTAACAAAAGGACTCGGGGCAGGAGGGAATCCAGAAATCGGGAGGGCGGCAGCTGAAGAATCTCGAGAGGATTTGACTAAAATTTTAAGAGAATCAAACTTAGTATTTATTACTTGCGGAGAAGGGGGAGGAACAGGTACAGGAAGTGCCCCAATTATAGCTGAAATCGCAAAATTGGAAGGAGCAATTGTTGTGGGTGTTGTAACTTTACCGTTTGATACAGAAATTGGCCGAATTGATAAAGCTAAAATGGGATTAAATCTCTTGAAGCGTTATGTTGATACTTTAGTTGTAATTGATAATAATAGATTACTACAGATTGCTCCAAATTTGCCAATAATAGAAGCATTTAGTGTAGCAGATGAAGTTTTAGCTACTATGGTTAAAGGTATTACAGAAACAATATCTTTACCTTCTTTAATTAATTTGGATTTTGCTGATGTAAGAACCATTTTAAGTACTGGAGGTGTAGCCATTGTTGGTGTAGGTGAGTCTAGTGGGAAAGAAAATAGAGTAGAGGATGCAATTAATGATGCTCTTAACACCCCTTTATTAGATGTAAGTATTGACGGAGCGAAAGGCGCTTTAATTCACATTTGTGGAGGTAACGATATGACTTTAGCAGAAGCAAATTCAGTTGCTAAAAAAATTTCAGAAAAGATGGATGTGAATGATTCGATGGTAATTTGGGGTGCTAGGGTTTCAGATGAATTTGATGGCTTTTTGCGAGTTATGCTTTTAATAACCGGTATTAAATCTCCCCAAATTTTTGGGAGTGGGTATTCTTTTAATCAATCAATTTATAATAATCGAGTTAAGAAGACTTCAAAACTAGGTTTGTCTGATGATATTTTTAACATAGGAGAAATTGCTTTTGATTAGATGATTTTTTCTTCTCCTTTTAATAATTCTCGTTAGAATACTATTTATGAAAAAAAAGTTTTCAATCAATACTCAAGCAGAAATAGATTATCTTGTCGACAAACTTCAAGAATGGAAAAATATCTTTGAAATTAAAATTGAATTATTTTTTGATGGTTGGGCAATTTCCTTAAGAGAGAAAAGCATGTATCCCCGTAGTATTATTATTTTTAAATCTTATGAAACTAACAAATATTCAATTAAAAGTTTTGAAATCCATCTGAAAAATTATCATAAGGAAGAATACAATGAAATATATTCTATTGATGCTATCAATAATATAAATACACTAGTAAAGGAGTTAAAAGAAATCATATATGGAAAAGATATAATGGAAGAAGCTTCAAAGATTTATAACGATGCATTTAATAATTAAAATTCGGGTTTGTATATTTGTTTAAAATGCTCTTTTTTCTTTTCACTGTATTTATCTTCCAGAAACTTTAAAACCACATGATGAGGTATTCCATTGATTAACATACTCACTGCTTTTCTTGAAATTTGCAAATTATCATAATCTGCAATAATTGAGACTGTTTTACCATAAACCGAGATAAAACATTCAGCATATCTTTCAATTGCTTTCCTCATCTCTCCATTTCTGCCTATTATTCGTCCCTTTACACGCTTAATCCTTTTTTCAGATTTTCCTATAATTTGTAACAAATTAAATATCTCAAGGTCAAAATTTTCTTCTAATAATTTCATTGCTTTAATTGGATTGAAACCCCTATTTATTGCATTAACTATGTTTTGAGCTGTGAAAATATTGAGAGGCATATAATCTTGACTTTCAGGATTTGGAAGTATTTCACAGGATCCTGATTTACTATCTAAATTAATTTTAACTCCTAACTTCTTTTCAATCTCGCTTTTAATTTTTCCATCTTTTCCTATCAAAACAGCAATGCGGTTTTTTCCAATTTTCATTTTAGTGCTTTATAATGTTAAATCTATTCTATTCTCAATTTACTCTATTTATAACTTCATAATAGTAAGTTTTTGGATCTGGTGTTTCTATTCCTAATTTTTCAAAATATTTAAAAATATTTTTTATATCTCTCACAAGAAATACTTCTGCTTTTGGATGATGAATAGATACAGCTTGAGAAATATCAATTACTATTGGTTTTTGATTATGATATAAAATGTTAAATTCACTTAGATCTCCATGAACTAATTTAGCTTTTTGATAAAGATCTTTTATAAATCTTAAAATTTCGTTCATTAAATTTACAGGATCTTTGGGGCTTTTTATGTCTTTTAAAAGAGGAGCAGGAATAGATGAAAATCCAATATATTCCATAATTAATATATTATTTTTAACATAAAGAGGATTTGGAACACTTAATCCAACTTTATATGCTCTTTTAAGATTTTTATACTCTTTACTTGCCCATAAAAAAATAATCTTTGAAATATTACGAGGGATTTGCTTAAATCTAGGATCTCCAATTATATAATTTCTCATCCATTTTGATGTATTATTATCAATCTTGTATATTTTTATAGCAACTTCTCTTCCATCTAAATTATATCCTAAATAAATATTAGCTTCTTTTCCAGCTGATATAATCCCCTCCACTCGGTCTAATGGACCATTTATTAATAATTTATTTAATGTAAAAACAGTTCTTTCATCGAAAACAGATTCAATTACCGCTCTTTTTTTTGAATGATCTATTCTTTTTATTCTTTTATTATCGATTTTTATTTTTTGCAACTCATCGATATTTGTATCAAATTCTTTATCTAAATCATCCTCTAATTCTTCTTCAATTTCTTCCTCAGCTATCTTGTTATTTTCTTCCAATAACTTTTCCTCTATAGATTTTTTATGATAATGTTTTCATTAAAGAAATAAGAATAGTCTTTTATCAATTTAGTGTTATTTTCACTCCGAAGAATAACCTTATTTTTAGTAATATTCTCAACACTAAAATTTTGATTATTAACTAAAATAACATCATTTATACTCACTGGTAAAAATTTTATTAGAGTTTTGAATCGATAGAGGTTTTTACCTTTTTGTTTATCCCTTCCCACTAATTTTTTTGTTCTTTTCAGTAAAAAGTAATAATTTGACTTTAAGAATTTAATAAGATAATTCATCAATTCAATCGTACTAAGATATAAATCTACTCCATACTTTTGATCTTCAATCTTTGATATATATTGCTTAGGATTTTGTTCAAATAATCCCTCAACATAATTATTTAATTCATCTATTACTTTTTTTATTAAATTAAATTGTTCTTCCTGCTTAACTCGGAGTTGAATAATTGACAGATAATAAGTCCCTCCTCTTAAATTACTACAATTTTTGCATAGCATATAATTTAGATTAATTTTTATCTTCTGTTCATGCTTAATTTTTGGATCATTTAATGAAATTCCATGAATTCCTACTTCAAGTGAAATCAACAAATCCTTGGAGGAATAAACATAACTACTTTCATCTAAATTAACTGAAAAATCAATGTCATATTTCTTCATGAAGCTTTTTAACAAGAATCTTCGAATAGCTTGTTTGATGGTAAGGAATAACTCGTTTTGCTCGGATTCAATCCATATATCTTTTTTAGAAAAACTTCCACAATCTAAGCAAATATTTAAAGAAAAATTATTAGGTAATTGAAATAAAGGATTTTCTTTTAAATAACAGTTGAGACATAATCCATAATGAGGATCCTCATCTCCTAAATTTTTTCCGCATATCGCACAAAATCGATTAGGCATTAAAACATCATCTTTAAAGCCATAGGAACTCCATTAATGAATCTCACTCCTTCCGCGGGCAAAAGTTTGCAATCAACTGCCCTTTTTATAATTTTCTCACCCACAATATTAAAAAACGATGCTTGCTTTAAAATTGAAATTGCATCTTCGAGATCAATCAGTTTTCCTCCAAAGAATTGGTCAGAAATTTCAATTCTTAGATTTCCCTCTTTAAAAACTTGATTAAGTAATTCTCGATCACAACACGCTATTGTTTCAATGTCATCCTTGATATGAATTTTTAAGTATACTTTCATTAATTTCGTTTTTCTTAATTTTTATTTATTTTTCTTTAATTTCTTCTCTTGCTCCACAAGCAGTACATTTTAGATAAAGTTTTTTACCTTCTCTCTGAATTTGAGTATCTGGTTTATTACAAATACTGCATAAGACATAAGTCTTTGTATAATTTTCAATTAATCGATTTAATACTTTATCCTTGTATTGACCTTTTAAAAATAATTGTTGCCCTCTAACTTCTCCCATTGTTCCTGCTTTTTTTAAAAAAATTCCAAGAAAGTGTTTCTTATCTCTATTAAGAACGCTTATAATTTTGTTAAAATTAGTGATAAATGTATTCCGACTTTCAATATAAAGTTCCACTTTTGGAGTTTCAAATCGAGAAGATTGTTTTACATTATCTGGAATCTTTTCATAAGCTTTATCCAATAATTCATTGTAATTTTTTAAATCCATAAAAACTATCTCTAATTAAATAATTTATAAAAATGAAATCAACCATAAGAAAAATAGTTTTCCTTTATTTTAGAAAAAATTCATGATACAATATAGGATTAAAATGCTTCATAATTATCACTATCAGATTCATAAATGCGAGATTCTAAGATTAAGTCGTTAAGAAGAGTTCTCAATTCTTTTTCAGAAATATCAATTTCTTGTTTTAAAGTTTTAAAATTTATGCCATTTCCTTCAGCAGAATATTTTTCAACAATAGAATAAATTTTTTCTTTTAACTCATTATGTACAATAGAAATATTTTCACCTTCAAAAAGAGTATTAACATCTATTTCATCTGAAAGTTCCTCAAGACTATCAATAACATTATTAATTTCTGGAATTTCTTCAATCTCTCCATGTTTTATCCTATTTATTATTTCAGCATTCCTTAATAAAATAAGATTAGGGTCTTTCACCTTCTTTATTATTTCAAGCCATAATGAATTAAAATCCCGAAATTTACTTACACGACCCACCACTTCCACGAGATCTCCCTTCTTAAAAGCTTTAAAATTATCTGGATTAACATTTCTTAAAGTTCCTCTGATCATACCAGTGCTATCATCTAATTCAAAATCAATTCTTAAATTTGTATCAAAATTTTCTTCTATATCCATACTTGTTTCATTTGATTCGATTAATTTTTCTTTTTTATCAATGATTGTTCCAATAATTCGAATTCGTTTAACATGTCCAAAAATTGTATAAAAAAACTTCTCTTTTTCATCATATTGACCCTCTATAATATGTTTAATCCAGCATTGAATTGCAGGAAATCTCTTATAACTCATTATTTCATTCATCTCAAACCTTTCTCTTCTTTTAATATTTTAAAATGAAATCTTTTTTCAATATAGAACTAATTATTAAGCTAAGAATATTAAAAGATGCCTTTTCTTAAAATTTTTATAAATTAAGTTTTCACTATGACTGAGATATAAAGAAAATGGTAGCGGGGGTTCGATTTGAACGAACGAGTCTGCAGATCTTTCGTTAGTGAAAGATCCTTCTCAGGGTTATGAGCCCTGCGGCATAAACCAGGCTAGCCCACCCCGCTATGAAAGTAATTTCAGGGTTGAATTGTACGTTTTATAATCTAATTATATATG
>JBHLNL010000038.1:0-23236 GCA_048941605.1 Promethearchaeota archaeon
TCTAATGAAGAAAACTGCAAGGTTTGGTGCCCTTTTGAGTTTTCTGTTGTATCACTTCTAGAAACTGTGAGAGAAGATTTAAATGATAAAGGGATGATGCCAGATTACTGTAAAGAGCAGATAAATAAGTTAAACAAAACCAATACTATAGAAGAATACAATATTTATGAAACTTATAAAGAAAAGGGGATAGAAAACATAGAGACCGATGGTAATGATGAAGTCTTCTATTATATAGGATGTGAATCAATGAAATTCCCGGAAGTCGTGAAAGCGAATATTCAAATTTTAAAAAAAGCAGGAGTAAAATTTTCAACTAATCTTGATAAAAAAGTGTGTTGTGGTGGTCCGGCGTTTAATATTAGAGATATAAAAACTGCCAAAAAGTTTGCTATAAAGAATAGAGAACTTATAAAATCAACTGGAGCTGAGATCATTATTTCTGACTGTCCTGGCTGTGTTATAACCCTAACCAATAGATATGAAAAAGAAGGAATCAAAATCGAAGGAAAAATACTTCATACTGTTCAATTCTTTAAAAAGCTGATTGGAGATGGGAAATTAAATTTTAAAAATAGTGTTTCAGAAGAATATCATGAGATAACGATTCATGATCCTTGTTTAATTGCAAGAAATCTAAAAGATACGGATTCTATTAGAGGGATACTGAATAAAATACCAGAAATAAAAGTTGTTGAACCCATTTATAATAAAGAGTATGTGCATTGTTGTGGTTGGAGCGGTACGGCTCATTGGGCAGATAAAGAATTAGCAGTGAAAGAAGCACGTAATAGAATTAATGAATTAAAAGAAACAGGAGCAAGTATATTTATTTCAGCTTGTCCACTGTGTGAATTAGGATTAGCATATGGAATAGAAGAATCTGAAAAAGGAAAATATAAAATACTAGATATATCTGAATTATTATTAAAATTATTTTGATAATTAAATTAATAATTATTGTGATTATATGAGTGATTTGATTTGTACGTTTGATGTTGGGACAACTGGAACAAGAACAATTATATTTGATGTTAATGGTAGAGAAGTTGCGAAAGCTTATGAAGAATATCCTGTCGTCGAACAGCCTGTTGGTATTTCAGAACAAGATCCAGTAATATGGTGGAATGCTGTTAGAAACACATGCAATAGAGCCTTAAAATCGATTAAAAGAGACGATATTATTGGTATATCAGCATCATTTGTTCGAGGTACTACAACAATTATTGATAGTAAAGGGGAGGTATTGCACCCTGCTTTAACTTGGATGGATGAAAGAGAAGAACACACCGCATTAGAATGGAAAAAGGAGGAAGATCTCAGAAGGTCAATCCCTAAATTACTCTGGATAAAGAAAAAGAAACCAGATTTGTTTAACAAAGCATATAAAATTATATTTCCAGATTCTTACATATACCTGAAATTATGTGATGTGTATGTAACAGACCCAATGAATGGAAGTTTCGGAATTATGAATAACAATACATTAAAATGGGACGAGGAGTTAGCAAATTCATTTGATTTACCAATAGAATTATGGCCAGATTTGTATTCTCCGGGTGAAGTTATCGGCGAATTAACTAGTTCTGCAGCACAAATTTTAGGATTAAAGAAAAATATTCCAATAATACTAGGTGGTGGGGATCAACAGTGCTCAGCATTAGGTCTAGGAGTTATACATAAAGGTCAAGCTAAGGCTACTACCGGAACTGGTACTTTTGTTGACTATGTAGTGGATCAACCAGTACAACCAGCGGGAGATATCCCAATTTTCACTTGGCCTTCTGTTGTTAAGGGAAAATGGAATATTGAAGGGATCGCTCCAGGAACCGGTATGATATTTAAATGGTTTGCAGAGAATTTCTCACAATTGCAAATTAATGAGTGTCGAGATAAAAATGTCAATGTTTATGATATGTTAACCTCAGAAGCTAAAAAAATTCCCCCTGGCAGTGGTGGCGTACTATTTCTTCCAGTATATGTATTCCGAAAAGGAACTATTCATGGTTTAGGTTGGAACCATACTAGAGCGCACATCATAAGAGCAATTATGGAATCTGCTGCTCTGGCGACTAACATGTATCTCAATTTAGTAGAAGGAATGGGTGGGGGTAAAACAACGGAATTGAGAGTTGATGGAGGAGCAATGAATAGTGATTTGTGGACCCAAATATTTGCAGATGTAACATCAAGAACAATTTTAGTTCCGGAAGTTAAAGACGGTGCTGCTATGGGTGCTGCAATTTTAGGATTTGTTGGGTGTAAAAGTTATGATACTTTTGAAAAAGCAATTGAAAATATGGTTAGATTTCCAGTAATTAAAACGCCAAATAAAGAAAATTCCAAGATATATAAGAAACTAAACAGAATTTTTATGCCAGCATTATTAGATGTATATAGTAAGAAGAGAGTTACTAAAGATCTTTAACTCATTTTTTCTTATTTCTTTTTAATTCTTAAATGTGAAAAAATTTCATTAAGGAAACCTTAGTAAATTTGCAACTGTGAAGAAAATTCATTTTTAATCCCATATTTCTTATTTCTTTCAAATTTAGAAAAGTATTTTTGGAACCTTTTATTTCAAAAACTATAGAATATAATAATTTTCAAGCTCACATGCCTTATTTCGAGAACCAAGAGGGTTACAATCTATATTATGAAAATATTAACCCAGATTCCAAGAATTGTACTATCATATTACTTCATGGTTTTGCTTCCTCTGCTTCTTTCTTTAAAGCACAAATAAATATTTTGAAAAAAAATTACCGTATTGTTGCTTTTGATGCGTTAGGGCATGGGAGGAGTGATCATCCAAAAGAAATAAATCTTTCAAAAAATCTTAGATATGATATTATTAGAGATTTAGAAGATCTTCTAAAACACCTGAAAGTAAAAGAAAAATATGGCATAATTGGGCATTCTCTTGTAGGTGGCATGATCGGTCAGTTATTTGCTGTAAAACATCCTGAAAATATCAAATTCCTTATTCTCTTAAATTCTGGTTATATCATGATTGATAATGTTGTTAGAAACATCTTTTACAATTTACTCCCATATTTTATCCGAATGAATATTCTAGAAGTCTTAGCTAATTCTGTTGATAAAATATTAGATAAAACAATACCATACATAATTACTGCTTTATCTGATTCTTTAACTGGATTAAAGTTAACGAAAGACCAATTACATATGCAAATTGAAGACCAAATTTTTCGTATGATACATGAAATCAAAGAATATGATCCATCAGGTATTAAATGTCCTACTTTAATAATTGGAGGCAGGCTTGATAATTTTGCACCAGAACAGATGTCAGAAGAACTTCATAAGAAGATACCCCAAAGCGAACTCGAAATCATCGATATGGCTGGCCATTTTATGCCTAATCAACGATCTGAAGTTGTTAATGAACTAATATGTAATTTTATTAGTAAATTCAAGTGAATATAAGATATATTTCTCTTAATCACTAAAACTTAACTTAAAATGAATGTAAACAATAAATATAACGATAAAAGTATATCTATTTCATACTTTAAAGAAGAAGTGAAAAGATTTGTAGAAGAACGAAATTGGAGTGAATATCACACACCTAAAAATTTGGTTCAAGCTATAAATTGTGAAGCTGGGGAATTATCTCAATTATTATTATTTAAAGATTATACAAAAGAGGAAATATGGAAAAATAAGACTCTTCATATGAATATTGCTGACGAAATTGCTGATGTATTTATTTACCTTATAAGTTTAATAAATGCATTAGAATTAGATTTATGCCAAATTTTTATAAATAAAATGGAAAAGAATAGAAAAAAATATTCAAATAAAGAATTTAATAATGGAATTTATTATAAGAAATAAAAAGTGAAGATTTAAAATGACAAATGTAAATAAAAATTTATTAGCTCCATGTGGACTATATTGTGGAGTATGTGCTATACATATCGCTGATAGAGACAATAATACAAAGTTCAAAGAAATACTCGTAGATGTTTATAAACCATTTTCTAAAACTCTAGAGGATATCAAATGTTCAGGTTGTATGTCAGAAAACCAAGAGGATATATTTGGATATTGTAAAACTTGTCCTATTAGAGATTGTATAATGGGGAAAGGAATTGAAGGCTGCTATCAATGTGATGAATTTCCATGCAAATTTATTGAACGATTTCCCATATCTGTTGGTAAAAAAGTGATTCTGAGGGCAATACCACGTTGGAAAGAAATAGGAACTGAAAAATGGGTTGAAGAAGAGGAGATAAGATATCATTGTCCTGATTGTGGTAATTCTCTATTCAGAGGGGCAAAGAGATGTAATAAATGTGGAATCGCTGTTGATGTAGATTGAAATTAATTTTATTTTTTTATTAATATTAAGAATTTTTAATTATTTTTTTATTATTATTTAACATGGTTATTCAGAATATTGATGATATTATTAAGGAACAATTAAATTACACCCTAAAAGAAACAAATTTTTCTGATTTGGGGGAATTATATAGAGGAAAAGTTAGAGATAACTACACTAAAGAAGAGAAAAGAATCATAATTGCAACAGATCGCCTAAGTGCTTTTGATAGAGTAATTACTACAATCCCTTTTAAAGGACAAATGCTAAATCAGGTATCATCCTTTTGGTTCGAAAAGACTAAGAAAATTGTTAAAAACCATATACTTGATATTCCAGATCCTAATGTAGCCGTAGTTCATCAATGCAAAACAGTTCCAGTTGAAGTAATTGTTAGAGGATATTTAACTGGAAGTATGTGGCGTGATTACAATAAGGGAATCCCTACTTCAGGCATAATGCCTCCAAAAGGAATGAAAAAAAATCAAAAATTTGATGAAATAATATTAACTCCTTCTACAAAAGCGGAATCAGGGCATGATATATATCTCTCAAAAGAGGAGATTTTAAAAAGAAAAATGGTTGAGAAAGATATTTATGAAGGGATGGAAGAAGCAGCAGTTAAGTTATTTAAATTTGGTCAAGATTTTTGCAAGAAAAATGGGCTTATTTTAGTTGATACAAAATATGAATTTGGATTAAAGGAAGGTGAATTAATGGTTATTGATGAAATTCATACTCAAGATTCATCACGATTTTGGATTCTTGATACATATCAAGAAAAATTCGAGAAAGGGGACACACCAGAAATCCTAGATAAAGAGATTTTTAGAGGATGGCTTATGCAGACATATCCAGAAATTTTTCCTGATATTAAGCCCAATGAAGAAATTCCTCCAATTTCCGAAGATATCAAAATAGAATTAGCGAAAAGATATATGAGAAGTTATCAAAAAATTACTGGATTAGAATTTAAAGCAGAAATTTCAGACGTAAAAAAAAGGATTTATGAAAATTTAAAGCAAGCCAAATATTTATAGCATTTAAGAAAAATTTAAATAATAAAACACAGTATTTTATCGTATTATGTTTAATTTAATTCTTTTAACTATTGATGTTGTTTTATTTATCCTTAGCTTTGTGTATCTCATTCTAGATCTCAAGAGTTATCAAGAGGAGAAAAATGAAGAATCAAAAAGTACTGTCATACCTAAAAAAAGTAAATTTGCTTTACTATTTAGTCTACTCGCTTTAGTTCTGGCAGTAATTATTAGTCTAGCCTACTAAATATTAGTATTTATAATAATCATTCTCTATTCACCTAAAATTCTATCTATAAGTTTTTAATTTTGGCTTAACCTAATTGCTTAAGGTAAATTAAAGATTTCTAGTTTCTTGTCGTTTTTGTCGAGGGGTATTATTTTTAAGTTAATAAGAATTAATAAAAATATATACAACTTCTTTTTTTTTAAAATGACTCTTCAAGAATTTATTGTAGAAGTTATTATAACTAATAAGGAAAAAGCTCGTGATCCTGTAGGGGAAACTATAAGAAGAGACCTACTTGCTAAAAAAGGTTATGATATGGTCTCAAATGTTAGAAGTGGCCAATATTTAAGATTTAATCTTGGTTCTGAAAGTGAGGAACGAGCTAAGGGAATTATTGAAGATCTATTAAACAAGCTAAGAATTTATAACCCGGTAACTCAGAATTTCAGGATTTTAAAACTACAAAACGAGTCTTAAGAAATTATGAGTATTAAAATAGCAGTTATCCAATTCCCGGGAGCTAATTGTGATTTGGATACCATTCATGTGTTAAAAAATGTAATGAACATTGATGTTGATTTAGTTTGGCACAATTATTTTAAAGAAACCCAGTACGACGGAGTTATATTACCAGGAGGATTTTCGTTCGGAGATTATTTAAGAGGTGGAATTATTGCTGCCCATAGTCCTGCAATTGATGAAGCAAGAATAATGCTTAAAGATGGGAGACCCGTTATAGGTATTTGCAATGGTTGCCAAATCTTAGCTGAAGCTCAATTCCTTCCAGGTGCATTTTTGCATAATGAATCTCTTAAGTTTATATGCAAATGGGTAAATCTAAAAGTAGAAAATAACAAAACTGCCTTGTCAAATAAAATGAATATAGGAGATGTTCTTGCTTTACCTATAGCTCATGCAGAAGGTCGATATTTTGTTGACAACTTGAAAGAATTAGAAGAAAATAACCAAATTGTATTTAGATATTCTACTGAAAAAGGTGAACTTACTAAAAAGGCAAATCCGAATGGTTCATTAGGAAATATTGCAGGAATTTGCAATTTAGAACAAAATTGCATTGGCTTAATGCCCCATCCTGAGCGTGCCTCTGAAAAAATACTAAGTCCAAAAGGCACTGAACATGGGAAATTGTTTTTTAATTCCATGATTAAATTTATTAAAAGGAGGGTATCTTAATGACAAAAGTGAATCTTAATGGGGAAGAAGTAGATATCGAATTAACTAAAGGGGAATTTGAAAAGGTTAAAGAACTACTAAGCCGAGATCCAAATCTTACAGAAGCAGGAATGTTTTCTGTTATGTGGTCTGAACATTGTTCCTACAAGTCATCCCGTCCAAAATTGCGGATTTTTGAGGATGCTGAGGCAAATTACGATTATGTGTTAGCTGGTCCTGGACAAGATGCTGGAGTAATTGATATCGGAGATGGGTACGCATTAGCGTTTAGAATTGAATCTCATAATCACCCTTCTGCCATTGAACCTTATCATGGTGCTGCTACTGGAATCGGAGGAATCATCAGAGACGTGCTCTGTATGGGCGTAAGACCTATCGCCCTATTAGATCCTTTAAGATTTGGTAAATTAAAAAACAATCCGCATTCACAATGGTTATTTAAATATGTAGTGAAAGGTATTGCTGATTACGGTAATTGTACAGGAATCCCTACTATAGGTGGTGAAGTTGAATTTGACGAGAGTTTTGAAAGTAACTGCTTAGTTAATGTAGCATGTATAGGATTAGGAACAATAGAAGATTTCAAGCATGCTCCAAGTAAAGCATTTAATCCTGGGGATTATGTGGTTCTAATGGGGGGATCTACTGGTAGGGATGGAATTCATGGAGTGACATTTGCTTCTCGAACATTAACAGAGATGTCAGAAGCTGATAGACCTGCTGTCCAAATTGGTGATCCCTTTACTAAAAAATTGATTATTGAAGCGACCTTAGAGGCTGTAAAAACTGGCTTTGTAAGAGGATTAAAAGATCTTGGTGGAGGAGGATTAACTTGTGCAACAAGTGAATTAACTGGTGATGGGAATACAGGAGCAAAGGTAGATTTGAGAAAAGTCTTTACAAGAGAACCTGGAATGAATTCTTATGAGATTATGCTTTCAGAATCACAGGAAAGAATGGCTTTCATAGTAAAACCAGAAGGATTAGAGACTGTACTTGATATTTTTAGAAAATATGAAATGGCTTTTGCTGTAATTGGTAGGACAGATGATTCAAAAGTTCTTAAAGTATTTGATAGTGATAATCTAATTGTAAATATCCCTTCTAAAGCACTTTCTGAGTCACCAACCTTTAAAAGACAAGAAAAAACACCATCTTATTTACATGAATTGCTATCTCAAAAGACTCCAGATCCACCCTTAGGATTAGATGATATAATATATAAATTAATAGCGTCAGAAAATATTTGTAGTAAAGAATGGGTTTATCGTCAATATGATCATGAAGTTGGAGTTAGATCAGTGGTGAAGTGTGGAGAAGGAGATTCAGGAGTCCTAAGAATAATTGGTACAGATAAATTTATTGCAGCGAGTGTTGGTGTAAATTCAAAGCATTGCTTTTTAAATCCATACGAAGGTGCCAAAGGAGGCTTGGTTGAAGAATGTGGAAATGTAATAGCAAATGGAGCAAAACCGATGGCGATGGTAAATTGTTGTAATTTTGGCAACCCAGAGATACCAGAATCATTTTGGTATTTTTCAAAATCCGTAGAAGGTATGAATGATTTTTGTAGAGTTTTGAGAATTCCGATTGTAGGAGGAAATGTATCATTTTATAATGAAGATGAAGTTAAAAAAACAGCTATTAAAGCTACACCTATGATAATGATTGTAGGGCTAATTGAAGGTGAAGAAAATATTATAACTCTTCCTTTTAAGAGTGCTGGAGATGACATTTTTCTTATAGGAGATACTAACTCAGAACTAGGCGGTTCAGAATATCATTCTGTTATTCATAATCTTGAAGGGGGAACTCCTCCTAAGGTAAATGAGAAAAAAATTAAAGCCACATGGGATTTTCTTTTTGAGTTATATAAAAGACATCTGGTGAAAGCAAACCATGATGTTAATAAAGGTGGAATTGTCATTACTATTGCTGAAATGTGTTTCAAACATAAATTGGGGGCAGATTTAGATTTTTCAAACTGTTATGATAAAAGCCTAAGAGATGATGAATTTCTTTTTAGTGAATCAGTTGGTAGATTTATAATTGAAACAAATCCGAACGATCATGATCTTATAATTCATCTTGCTAAACAATTTAAAATAGATCTTAAAAAAGTCGGTATACTCATTTCAGAACCAGAAATTATGATTCGTGGAATTAATTCAAAACAATTCAAACTTGATTTACTAAAAATGGAGAGATTGTACGATTCTACCATACCTAATTTCATGGAAATTTAATCAATTTAAAGAATCTGAGTCATATGTAATTTTTTGTGCAAAATACAAAATGTTTATGAAATATTACGTGTTATTGGAACAAAAACATTGAAAAAAAATATAATTTTTAAATTTTTTTTCATTGTTCCTAAATTGAAAACAAGTATTCAATCATATTTTTTCTCAGATAACGTTTTTATATTAAAACCATAAATTTGAAATATTGTATAATTTTAATAATAAATGGACAACTACGTAAATATTAGTTATTTTTTTTATAATTTTAAAAAATAAAATATAGTTTACAATTATGAGTGTTCGATGCCGAGCTTGTATAAAGTGTAAAACGTATTTAGTTATTCACCCAGGTAACCCCATTAATCTGCAAGAAATTAAGAAATTCGATAAACAACATTCAGGTCATACAGTTGTGACAGTTGATATTAATGAAGTAAAGGGTAGTTATAGTTCTTCGAGGAATAATGAAGCTGAAAATGCTACTCAAGAGGCGGAATAGTCTTTCTTATTTTGAAAAATAATAAAAAAATAAAAATATTTTAGAATTAAATTAATTACTGTTCTATTTGAGTACCGCACCATTTACAGAATTTTTCTGTTCCAGTAAGTTTACTTCCACATAGAGAACAAGATTTTGCAGTAGCAGGAGTAGTGATTGAAGGGACACCAACTTGTCTTCCTTCTATTTTTCCCCCACATTTGGGACAGAATTTTGAATCAGCTTTGATTGGTGAATCGCAGCGGGTACATTTCATTTCTTTTTCAACTTTTTCCGTAGGAGTGGTTTTATAGGGAGATATCTTCTTTTGTTCTGGTGTTGTTGGCTCTTTGAGTTTTAATTTTTTCTGACCTCTTCTTGCTACAACTGCAGCTATTATTATAATAACTACAACCACAAGAATAATGATTAATATCCATTGAACATCAAACCATCTCTCTTGATAAGTAACACCTGTATCATAAGTCACATCAAAAGTGATTGATGTATAAGTATCTGGTGAATTCATGGGGTCAAAATAAATAAAGAAGTACCAATTTCCAGAGGTGGGAACATTGAATGTATCACTTGAGATGAAGGTTACATTTTCACTTGTTTTATATGTACCACTGAAATCAGGTACATTAGTAGCAGTGTAATTTATCGTATAATCGATATCAATTGGAGGTCCAACTTCATTATACCAAACAACATAATAATCATTTGTGGTTGTAATACTATAAGATCCACTACTTTGATTGGTATTTAATTCATGTACCGGAAATGTTGGTGAACCTAGCTGATTCCAATCATAAAAATCAAACCCATCTGCGATAAAGAACTCAAGTTCATCACTACTGTTAAAATCATATAAAATCGAGGAACCTGATCGAAGAAATAACCACTCAGCCCTAAAATAACCAGTATTAATAGTTTTTGAATTAATAACATCAATATATTTTACTGTTGTAGGAAGAGCTTCAAATGGCTGATTCCAAATTGCAAATGTTATTGTACTGGGTGAAGATTGAGCTGAAAATGTGATCAAATTTCCTGCTTCTATATATTCATATTCATACCAAAATTCATTGTAATATAAAGTTTCAGTAGAGCGGTAATTAACATATCCACTTGCATCTGCGCTTGTAAATGGAAACCATAATGCTACACCAGCAATAGGGAGAATTATTAAGGCAAATACAATCATGAATATTATACCCCCACCAATATATACAGGGCTATAATACCAAGGTCTGTACCAGTATCCGGCCCAATAAGGTGAATACCACCATCTCCAATACCAAGGTCTATGGTACCACCAATACGGCCTATAATATCTACGATGGGGTCCATAATATCGATGTGTATAAGGTCCTCTTGGAGATCGTGATACTATACGTGAAGCCCCAGTTCTACCAAAAGGTCTCCCACCACCTGTGTATCCTCCTCTAAATCCTCCAGCACCACCTCGTAATCCTCCACCTCTGAAACCTCCACCAAGACCACCACCTCTGAAGCCTCCACCACCACGGAAGCCTCCACCGCCACCTCGGGGCATTTTTTATTTTGACACCTCACTTTTATTAGATTTAGGTCCTTCTTCACTGCGAAAGATGTAATCGCGGTATATAGCTAATAGAAATAAAATCATAGATATAATTGACATTGTTAATCCTACAGGATCTATTGTAATGATCGGTTGTGGTGTCTGAATAGCAAAAGCAATGCCAAATAGAATCCATTCAAAAGCCATGAAAAACACTGCAAGTCCAGGGATTATACTTCTTAAAATCCACCCTGTTTGTAAATTTCTTGTATCAGAAAAACTTGTATAGATTATTGAAAATAACCCAATAATTCCCGATATCAACGTAAAAATACTAAAAATGCTAATTGCAGTCCAAATTGGATCATTTAGATTAAAAAAGATCATCAGAACTCCTGCACCCCTAACATCGAAAAACGTAAAAATCAACGTTGGGTCTCCTACTATTGGCCCCATACCAAGTAAACTCATTAGATCACTATATTTACCTGTAAAAAATCCAAAGATCCCAGCTAAAGGAAGAATTATTCCTAATGTAAATGCTATAATTGCACAAACACTTCCAAACCAGAATTCTGCTACTTTTGTATTCCGTACTGGAATAAGGCCGACTTCATCTACAGTTTGATCAGGTATATAACTCCAACAATCATGAATAGAACATACTCCCACAAGTTTTTCATTTTCAACCACAGGTACAACATTCACGTTTAGATCACGCATTCTTGTAAATGCTTCTGTAACTGGTGTATTTAAATTTACTGGATTTATTTTATACATTGCAGAAATGACTTTTTCAGTTTTTATATCTTTACCTTCTGCTACTGTAGTTTGAACTATGTCAAAATCAGCAATAACTCCAAGAACTTTTTGTTTCTCTCCCTCAACGACAACAAGGTCTGGTACTCCTAATTCTTTCATCTTTTTAGCGGCTTCTTGAATTGTTGCTTTAGAATCAATTATCCCATATTCGTCGTTAATGACTAGATCTCTTACAAAATATTCTTTTAAAGCCATGGATTAAACATCCCATTAATTTTTTAATAAATTTTTATGAAGTATACGCGAAAAAGAATATATAAATCTTTTTGTTAAAAGACATTCTACAAGAAAGAAATCGAATTATAAAAATTGGACTCTTTTTCTTTAATATGATCTAATTAAAATTAGATTATTCTATATCAAATATTTCATATGAATTCTAAAAATATTATCGAGTTTGTATTAATTGCTCTTTTTAGCATGCTATAATTTAGTAAAGCTTGTTTGAATCAAAATAGTTTAATTATTGAGCTGAATGAATCCAAAACTAAAAAAGGTTTTATAATTGTCGTGGTTGAATCAAAATTTTCCCCTTTTCCAGTTTTTACCAAAATTCCCTTAATATCTGCATTAATAGCTCCTTGAATGTCAGATTCAAGATCATCTCCAATCGCAAAGACATCATCAGGTGTAAGTTTGAGTTTTTCTAAGGCTTGTAGGAAATATTCTTTTGATGGCTTCCCAAATATCCTTGGTACTACATTAGCAGCAGTAGCAATCATCTGAATAAAAGAACCTGTATCTATTACAGGTTCACCATTATAGTCAAGATAATATTTATTACCTTGCGTTCCAAGAAGCTTTGCTCCTTTAAGCACATATCTAAAGGCGAGATTTAAACGATTGACATCCCAATTATCATGAAAGTCACTGATAATCACGAAGTCTGGTATCTCAGAACCTTCGACATGTTGAAATTCTTGAAATTCTTTGTTAACTTCTGCAGTTGTTACAAAATAATAGTTTTTATCTGAGTATTTTGATAAAAACTCTTTTAAAGCAATTATTGGTGTAAATATCTCATCTTTATCAACTTGAAATCCATATGCTTTTAAGATTTTTAATATAGTCGCAGGTGATTTACTATCTGTATTGGTAAGAAATAGAAGTTTTAAGCCTGCTTTTCGAAGGTTTGAAACAATTTCGACTGATTTTGGAATTACTTTTCCTTTATAATATAGAGTACCATCAATATCAATTAATAGGCCCTTGATTTTTTGAAATGATTCCTTTATAGTCATTTAAAATTTTTGATATTATTATTTTGATTCGAATTTATTTGTATTTAAATTAAAGATTCTTCTTTTCATTTAATTATTGAATTAAATTTCAAATATATGTAATATTGGTATCAAGGGACAATTATTACAAAAGATGTAAATTTACACCAAAAATATGATTTTTTGGCTCAATTTTTATTATCTTTATATATTTTTGTAAAAAAAAAGACTGTTAAATACATTTTATAATTATATTGGTAACATTACAATTTTGTCATAAATAACAAGTGTTTATTATAATAAAAAATATGGAAGGGATATCAATTTGAATATTAAAAAAAGAATGACAACTGGGTTTGCTATTCTTATTGCTTTTTGTTTTGGAATTGGTATTGTTGGCATGACTCAAATAGGCAATTTAGGTGGCTATATTACAGATTTTACTCAGAGAGAAATGGTTATTACAGAAGCAGTGGATACAATGCTTTATGAAGCAGAATTGATTATTCGAGAGACTTTTGAGAATCTTTACGGTGGCGAGGCACATCAACACCATAATGAAAGTACTGAGGGAGAAACAATTACAGAACATATCATAGATCACGCGGTGATTTTTAATTCCTCTTTAGAAGTATTGACTCTATTGCACTCAGAACATAGTGAAGAACTCGCTTGTGTTGGTGAAGATTTTAGTTGTATAATTGATGATATCACTAACAATGAACATGGAATTCTCATTCATGGTGAAGAAATAACTGAAATATTAAATGCAACCGTTGAAATTCGAGAACAAGTAGATCTTCTAATTGTTGAATTAATTGGATTAGTAGATGATTTTTATATGAAATTAAATGCATCTATGCTAAAAAATTATCTTAGTGAACAGATTTATTTAACATTTGAATATTTGGAAGGAATATGTGAAGACACTGTTTTTGAATTTAATACATCAGTTGAAGCTTTTGATTACATAATAGAAGTTATAGATACATTCTATACGGGAGATCCACTAATTATACCTAAACTTGTAGAAATTGAAAATCTGCATCATAATTTTACAGAAATGGTCAGTGGAGACGAGGGACTCATTGAAATAAAAGATCACATTGATTCATTGTTAGATGATGTTGAACTCGATTATGAAGATTTATCTACAGATTTACAAGGAATCCATTATGAAACAGAACTTGAAATAAACAATCAAATAATTAGCGCTCAATCAGGAATATTATTGTCATATATCATCACTATAATAGCATTAGTAGCTTGTGTTATACTTGGAATATTTATAGCAAGACCAACAGTCAAAAGTATCACAAGAGTAACAGACAATATGGAAAGTGTATTAACTACAGGATCTGAAGCTAGTATAACCGTAGCAAATATTGCTACAGAATTAGCTGCAAGTGCTAGTGAAGTTAATGCTGCGTCAGAAGAAATAGCTTCGACAACACAACAAGTTGCAAATGACAGTCAAAATATAATGCTATCTTCGAATGAGATCAAGAGAGTAATGGATATTATAGTGTCCATTTCAGAACAAACAAATTTACTAGCATTAAATGCAAGTATAGAAGCAGGTCGTGCTGGAGAACATGGAAGAGGTTTTGCGGTTGTAGCAGATGAAGTGAGAAAGCTTGCTGAAGAATCAAGAAAATCTGTTAGTACTACGGGAACACAAATTAATGACATATTACATAGACTTGAATCTAGTACCGGTGCTATTGAGGGGATCAGTGCATCATCTGAACAACAAACAGCATCAATGGAAGAAATTTCATCTACAGCTAATAAATTAGGAGCTCTTGCTGAAGACTTAAAAAATAATTTGAGTCGATATAGGTCTGATACTCCAGTAGGAACAAAACATAAAAAAATCAAAAAGGAAAAAGCAATTAAGGAAGCAAAAGTGTCGAAGATGTCAAAATTTAAATCTAAATTAAAAAAATAAACAATTATATTTTTTTCTCACTTTTTATTATATCTATGTTCGTGAAAGCTTCATTTCACGTTTATTCCACTACCTCCTAGTATTCTCTTGGTAATTTATCTGTATTACACACAATACTACTTTAAAAAAAAAATGAAAATAAATTTTGTATATTATTTTATGAACAATTTTTTGATAAATTTAGGCAGAGTAAATCCTATATAAAAACAAATAGAACTAACTATTACAAATATTCTCGCAAGAAAAATTGTAATTTCAGTTGGACTTTCTACTCCAATTATATCTATAACTGTTCCAATTGTGAATGTTATAAAAGCAACAATCAAAAATTTCCCTTTCAATTTAATTTCAGGAGTTTCTGCCTTAAGACTTGCTCTTGAAAATAGAAATCCCGTAATTAAAAATAGAATAATTGAAAAGAGTAGATAAATTTGTATCCAAATCGCCCATTCTACCACAAAGACACTTATTTGATCCCCTATTAAAAATGGGTTCAAGAAAAAGATAGTAATAAATACGATTTCAAATAAAACTGCTTCAATTACAAAAAAAGTTAAAATTTTCTTTTGTTGCTTCTTAAAAAGAAGATTGGTAAAAGTATAAGGCCATGTTATATGTATTGGTGCAATAAACGCATTAGCTAAGAAGTAATATAAAGGAGGGTTTAATTGTACTTGAAATAGTCCAACGGATATAAATTGTATGGCGTCTGACCAATAGGGACTTGCTAATAAGATCCATGTAATACCAACTAAAAGCAATTCAATTGTTTTATATTTCCTATACTTAACTACTATTAAAAGACCGAGTATTGTGGAAATAACTACAGATATTAGAGTAAAACTTCCATAAAATATTTCAAATCCAGTTAATTGTGCAATCATTTTCTTTAAAAGATTATTTCTAAAAATAATTATCTAATATTTATATCAATTCTTTTAATATTTCTATAATTATTTAATGATTCTGTTTCTCAATATATTACGTGATATTCTTACGTATTAAAAAGATATTTAAGGAATATATTTGGTTTCCAACGGTGGACGAGGTGGTGCTCGGAAATACTTCACTTTAGGATACCCAAAAATCATTATCCCAAAAATTTTATCTTCTATACCAAAAACATTTTTTATTATTAGGTTCTTTTCATTGAGAAACATCTGGACTCCTCCAATCCAACAAGATCCTAAACCTAAAGTTTCGGCACCTAACATTGCATATGTTATTGCAATGGTTGCATTCGTATTATCCCATTTATTATCCGAATGAAGTATTAAGATGTGAGGTGCTTTATGAAAGAAAGGATCTATTCCCTTTTCTCTCTTTTTTTTATAAAATTCTCGTTCTTCTTCTTCCTCTATTGCTTCAATTATTGAATCTATGAATTCATTGATTTTTTGGTTATCTGAAATCACCAAACATTTTAAAGATCGTTTATTCATAGCTGTAGGGGCATATCTTATGCAACTCATTATTTTTTCAATAAACTCTTTTGGAACCTTCTTATCCTTATATTGTCTAATTGACCTTTTAGAACGTAGCAATTTATATATTGCATCAAATGATTGAGTTTCAGTAATATCATTATAATTGAAAGCAATATCTTTCATATCTTCATAAATTATTGCATTGGTTTGACATACTGCTATACAATGTCCACATAATATGCAACGCTTGGAAGTATCGAATACTATTTTCCCATCTTGATTACTAAATTTGCCCATTGGACATTCATTGATACATTCCTTGCAGATGTTGCAGTTATCACTATTAATTCCTTTAATTGGCATTATAATAATAATTATTTATAAAAAAAATATTAACATTTTGTATTGAATATTTGGAAATCGAATAATTAAGAATTATGGAGTTAAGAAAGCCTTCTTCAATAATATTTACTATTTTTTTAATTAATCGGATCAAGGTAACCTAGTTTTTTCTTTGAGAACATATAGTTATCAAAATCATTTTTATTAGGTTTATTTTGAGATATTCGAATTCCGATATATTTATTAAGGTGTTTTTATTTCAATATCATAAGTTTTATCAAAAATTGATATATATATTGGTGAAGTTAAAAAATGTTCTTTGGCAAACGATTCAGTGGTCATCATGGTGGACCTTTTTCAGGGTTAGATATTCTTGTACTTTCAATAATTAGGAATCGAGATGGGATCTCCGGATATGAAATAAGTCAAGAAATCAATAAAAAGTTTAAACCTATGTGGAGAGCTTCTCCTGGAACAATATATCCTTTATTAAATAGATTAGATGAAAAAGGTTTTGTTGAAACACAAGAAATTATTGATGAGAATAATCGTCAGAAAAAGATTTATAGAATCACAAGTCAAGGTGATGGGAGATTAAAAGAAGTACTAAAGGATAATTTTGAACCCAGTATGAATACGTTAGGAGATTATATTCGCACAGTGGTGAATGCTTGGTTACCTAATGAAAAAGGAATAAAAGGAGTAATGTCATGCTTTCCGTATCATTGTGCCCCTACTCATAGAGAAATTAATGAAGAGGACTTTTCACTGGCAAATATCAATAGAATTGAAAGAATTATCAAGGATTTGAAATATAGTAAAGAGAGAATTTCAATAAGATTAAAAGAAATTAGCAAAGAAATCGAAGAATATGAAAATATCTTGAATGATTTAAAAATAAAAAGGGAAGCAAATACAAAAACCATACCTATTGTTGATGACGATGAATATGAGAATTTTTAACTTTCATCAATATAATTATAAAAAAAATTAAAAATAAGGTGGAAAAAATAATGTGTGATGAAAAACATCATGGATCTAAAGGTTTTACTGGATGTTTCCAATTTGGACCTCATGACATTGCAAAAATGAAAAAAATGGCTAGACATTTCATGCACGGATTTATGGGAAGGCAGATTCCATTTAATGTTGAAGATCTTGGGGAATCTTATTTGATAACAGTTCCTTTAGCAGGGCGTACTAAAGAGGAAGTAAAAGTATCATTAATTAATAAACATCTAAATATTAAGGCAGAGAAACCTAAGATTCCTGAAAGAGATCATTTGAAGGAAAACCCAGAAGAAGAAACTTCTGCACAAGATTGGTGTATGCCATTTTTTAGGAAAGGATTTTCTTTTATAGAAGTGGATATGGATATACCTTTACCACCTGATGCAGATACAGAAACTCTAGTCTCTAAAATGTCAAATGGTCTTTTAAAAATAACAATGGGAAAGAAACCAGCAAAAAAAATCGATATTAGTGAGAATTAATTGAATTCTCTTAAATCATAGGTGGAGCGTTTTAGAATTAAAAATTTGAAGCTTCATAGGGAATGAAATTATAAAATCTAATTCTAAAACACCCCAATTAATAATATTTTTTTTTCTTATTTAAATTGTTTATAAGTATATTCTTTAATGAATAATAAAATTATTTATAGTACTTTTTTCTTTAAGATTTTATATCTTAATATAAGAATATACAAAAAATACTGATTTATATGAAAATAAAACATAAAAAGAAAGAAGATTCTCGCCCTATAAACATGGTACTATTAGCTATTTCTTTCATCATCGTTAGTGTTTTAGGGATTGTATTCATTACACAAATGGAACTTCATCCCGGATGGGCATGGGAAGAAATTAGGGATATTTATCCGATAGAAATGTCGGGTTTTGAAACAGAAGATTTGAATGGAAATGGTGTGAATGAAGTAATTGTTTATAGTGATATGCATGGAACTGATCAACTTGATCGTTATGAATCATTTCAGTATGGAGGAATTTTTTGTCTTGAAGGAGCAAATGGCAAGTTATTATGGTCAAGAGAATATGACGGTCCTGTGAAAAACCTTTTTCCAATTATGGATGTTGATGGAGATGGTATAAATGATTATTTTGTAAGTAAAGCCGCTGTTAATTCTACTTGGAGGATAGTAGACGATCGCATTGAACCTCAAATTATTAGAAATCAATATACCAATCAGCTTATAAAAGGAAGTAACGGCACTGATATAAGCATTATGACTGGAGATGGACTTAATTTTACAAATTTCCGTACAATAGATTTGATAAGTTTTAATGATTTAACAGATTCACAGGAGGATCTTGTACTCCTAGAAGCAGAAGCATATGAAGTAGGAGGTCATACTGAATACAATTGCTCTATTAACACTTACTTTATTAATGGAACTATGACCAGAAATATTACGGGGGTTTATAAGAGTTGGATTGATGAACGCTATTCTATGCCTGCACTAGAGTTATTTCCTTATTTTGATCAATCACAGCTACTATATATTGATCGAGACTCATTGTTTTTATATAATTTAAGCGAAGATGATTATTTAAGGGAAATTTACAATATTTCATTCACAATTAATAACTATGAAATTATTGAAGATTTAAATACCGATGGAATTCCAGAAATAATAACAGCTAATTGGGAGGGTAATATAACCATCTATGATGGTGCTTTAGGTGGAAAACTTTATCAATTTCAATTAGATCCCGATCTTGATGAAATCAGCTTTAACGAAATTCATACTGAAAGTACAACTGATGGACTGACTTATGTTCTATTGAATTATAGGTACAGAAATCATAATACTAGTTTTGAAAGAAAATTTATGCAAGTATATCGTTTAGAGCTTGGAAGTCATGTGTTAGAGTGGGAAGTCATAAGAGAAGGATATGATAGAGTTGATGCTGAAGTTTATGTATTAGAAGAAGATTTAAATGAAGATTCTGTAGATGAAATTATTTTTCTTGAAAGATTCAGACCATTCATAGGATTTAGTGAAGTGAATAGATATAAGATTATAAATTTTCTCAATAATCATGTATTTGCTATTATAAATACAGAATACTCTGGAGATACTTTATTTACAATTAGTGATTTTGATAATGATGGTAAAAAAGACTTTATTGTTGCGGGAAGTGATAGAATTGCAGCACTTTCTGCACGGAAACCATGGGGGATTTGGTTATCACCAGCATTTCCTTTAGGATTACCATTATTTATCGTACTTGTTATATTATTAGTGGCGGGAGTCATAATAATTATTTTGAGAGGTAGAAGATTACAATATCAACGTAAAAGTATTAAAGAACATAAACTTACTGTCGCTGTAAACGTGCTGGCCATATCATTGATGTCTCTTACGTTCATACTCTTTTTGACATTAATGAATGTTTTCAATAATACATTAATTACTGGTTCTAACAATTCAAATATAGTCATGACATTTATAATTGTTACTATTATTTGGTATGGGGCATTGCCATTAACCGCGGCTCTAT
Source organism: Promethearchaeota archaeon (assembly GCA_048941605.1). GTDB lineage: Archaea > Asgardarchaeota > Lokiarchaeia > Sigyniarchaeales > SOKP01 > Loki-b32. Next base: position 20,365 of record JBHLNL010000038.1, read on the forward strand.
TCAATCGGTTTGCACCACAATTTGCATATGTTTTTGTTAAATTGAGAGATTTATTCTTCAAAATATCTAAGGGTTATAACCATGATATTCTAGTAGTAGATATGGGAGAGAGAAAGGAGGTTGGTTTAATAATTCAACTCAAGAGATTAGTTTTACCACTACTTCTTTCAATAGCAGTAGGGTTTTATAGTTACGATGCTTTAACAACTTTGTTCAATTTTCCTAAAACTTTTGATGTATTTGGATCAACAGAATTCTTTGGTTTTATGATGGGATACATGCTGTGTTGTATTTTACCGATGATCCTCTCATTTTTACTATTCGCATTTTTTATTTCTGGTAATTATTTACTTGATGATGCAGGAGTTGTCTATTACCGTGAAAATAGGAAATATCGCCAACCAGGCGATATAGAACCAATAAGCATCTGGGCGCAATCAATTGTAAAGGGTATCGCGGGACTTTCAGCTTTAATAACTTTTGGTGCTTTTATCGCAAGTGTAGACTTTTCAGGATTTTTTGGAGAAGGAGGGGGTGCTCTTAATCTTATTTTTGGATTGTTAATTGTTATTGTTATGTTTGTGGGCATTCCATTTCTAACAAGTTTTTCTTATGTTCTCCTCGCAGGAGAAATTATGGAATTAGATGCTGAAAAAAACATCCAAAAGCTTTATAATATAATGGAAAAAAATGGATATGATACTAAACCTCGTGATATTACAAATCTTTACTCTTCTGGCTATGAAAGTTCAAAAAGAGAACCTCCAAAAGAGATAGAAGAGAAGGATAATAAAACTGATTAAATTTCAATTTACTTTTTTTATTTTTTTGTTTATTTTTCAACAATCTCAGATTTTTCTCGATCTTTGATAAATTTTTTTACTGGTCGAAATATTAAATAATGCCCCTGTTGGTATGATTTATATCCATGGATGACTTTTCCTAACTTCGATCCAAAATAATACCAAAATAAGTATGAAATGAGTATAAAGCTCGCAATTAACTCCATTCCAGGTTGATAAATAATTTGAAAATCAATTCCGAATACTATAAAAGAATTCCATAAGAAGTAGTTACCTTTCCCTGATGATGGGATATTTACCCAAGGCAGAAAATTTAACCAAGACATATCGATAATTTCTAAATATATTAAGATATCAATGGTCCATAGTGTAAAGAGAAAAATTATAGCTAGAAATACAATCCAATCCTTATTTCGTTTACGTAAATACTTCCGATATAAATAAGAATTTGTCCAGCCCGCAACAAAACTTATAATCAATCCTTCTAAAAATCCCATTATTCATTCACTCTCCAACCAATTATTTTTTAGATACCACTCAATAGTATCTTTAGTAGCACTTTTATAATCTGGAAATTTAAATTTGAAACCTAAATCTTTAATTTTTTTATTAGAAAATAGATATTGATGAGTTGTGTAGCCTGCCATAGATAAATCAACTGGGGGTCTAGAATTTAGCTTTCTTGCTTTTTTATCTTTTCTTTTACTTAGCCATAAAAGAAGTTTAGCAAAAATCTTATAAATTAACCACCATACTGGGAAGTTAAAGTAATCCACATTCAGTAGATCAGCGAGAAACTCTAGAAAATCCTCTTGAAAGCATGGTTCCATAACTAAATTATAGGATTCATTAATAGAATTATTATTTTCCGCTAAAAATACAGCTGCTCTAACTAAATCTTCCACGTGAATTATAGGCATCGTTAAACGTTTCTTTTTAGGATAAATATGAATACCTGGCCCAAATCCAGACTTATTTACAATCTGTATTAAATGAAATAGACCATAGATCTGATAGGGTCCCATTATAGGAGCTGGTCTTATAATAGTGCTATTCAATTTATATTCTTCAATAAAACGTTTTAAGACGATCTCCTGCTCCATTTTGCTTATACTATAGTTATTAGGAGGTTGATAAGCTGTATTCTCATCAGCAGGAATAGGATATCCATTTTTGTCTTTTTGATACTTTGGTTCCCCATAAACTCCACATGTACTCCAATGAATAAATCTCAAACTTTCCAAATCTTGAGTTTTACAGATAATCTCAAGAATATTTCTTATACCTTCAACATTTACTTTCCGAAGAAGATCTAATAGTGCAAAGTAATCATATAAACTTGCTGTATGGAAAATAACATCATACTTTTTGTCTTGAAATAAAGGGATAAGGGACTTTTTATCAGTCAAGTCAGCTGAAATAAATGAAATTCTCTTGTTATCCAATATTTCAGTCATATATTTAAATTTACTGCTAAAGATTGTCTCTTTAGCCATTAATTCATCTCTTTTATCTAAGGGTAAATCTGTGGCCACTATATTCCATTCTGGTTTTGTTTCTAATATCTCTTTTATAAGAAATGTACCTGTATGACCTTTTGCACCATCAACTAATACTAATTTACTCATAGTAATTTTATTAAAGAATTAGTTTAATAATTTTAATTTATTTAAATATATACTACAAATTCGCAAGTACAATCACCTGCACCTATTGATTTTAACATTTCAACATGAATAGGTTTTTTAAGCAAAGTTTTAAAAATTAATTTTACCCAACCTAAGGAGCAATAACAAAAAGTACTATTTAAGTTTACAATTTTATTTCTAACAAGAGGACATCCACATTCATTGCATATTGAACTAATGATATTGTCTTTTAAATTCCATTTACCGCACCAAGGAATTTGATTATTTATTTTCTCAATAATCTCTTCAATGCAAGTTGTTTCTTCAGAAATTTTTTTCGCAATTTCATAACTCCCTGCAATTGCACATGCCTCTCCACTTTTTTCCATTATTTTCCTTCTTTTTACTATACTTAATTCTTCCATACCATTAATGATAGAA
>JBHLNL010000196.1:0-5357 GCA_048941605.1 Promethearchaeota archaeon
CGAGCAAAAGATCAGTTATATCTTATTTCTCCTTCAATTAAAAATACATATCGTGGCCCTCAAATGGCAAGAATTTCCCAATTTATATCTGAATTGAACCCTAAGGTTTACAAAAAGTCTTCAGTTCAATTTAAATCTAAGAAGAAAAAGGGGCAAATTAATAAGGAGGATTTATTTAAATCAGCCATAGATCTTTTATAGACTACTAAACTTGTTAGGTCTTTAAATTTTATTTAGGATATCAAATATTAGATTCAAAAGACTCTAAAATAAATGTAAGTATCCATTAATACAATTTTTTATTTATTTAAATAAAATTATAATATTTATCAATAAGGGAAAAGTTTAGAGATAAAAATGATAATTAAAATAAATTCTCTTGAGAGTACTATTGAAATTTTTTATGAGAAATATATCCATCTTCACGGGTTTATTAAACTAGAAGCCGAAAGTGATAAGAAAACTTATTTTATCATTATTCAAATTTTGAATGAGCAAACCATTTCAGATTATGTCTTAACACGTCAAAAATTGAAGAATGTAAGAATAACAGATTATATTAAAGCTGAATTGGAAACAGAATTACAATATGTTATACAAGGACGTCCAATCATATGTACTGAAATACATAAGAAAACAAAAAAAAAGATTGATCATACAATAAATGTATTTTTTATTATTGAAGATTTAATGGAAAAAGAAATTCTAAAACCTCATTCAATGAAAATATCAGAAAATCAAAATGATAGAGCTGATTATTTAAAGAAAATCTTCAATCCGGAAGGAATTTTTATGGGAAATTTAGCTTCAGAATCAAATGTTAACGTTTTCTTTCCTTTTAAATATCTAATGTATCATTTTTTTATTGCAGGAGCCACAGGAATGGGAAAATCAAATCTAAATCAAGTATTTATTGATGGATTACTCCAACATAATGCTAATGTTATTCTAAATGGCAATGGAACAAAAATTTCTATGTTAGCAATAGATATGCATGATGAATATGCTCTAGGTTGTTTAAAATATGGTGTAAATCATATATGTAAAGCTACTCATTACAATAGGAAACTCTTCGGAAAATGGTTCTATCTTTACCCTAATAAAGGAATACCTCCTAGTGAAGTAAAGACTATGGCTGAGCCTTGTGTAATTAATTATCAAGATATAAAACCTGAAGATCTTTTTGCTACAGGAACATTTAATGATTTACAGGTTGGAGCTATATATTCCGCTTATAGAAATGATCCTGATGATTATATTGAAAATTTATTGACTGATGGTTATAAACCTCCAGGAGGTCATGATGATAAAACTATGGCTGCAATCAGGAGAAGAATGCATTGGTTGGAATACTCAGATATGTTTCAGTCTAAATCAATTAGTAAATTGCCAAAAATTGTTAAAAAGTTAGAGAAAGGAGGAATAATTATTTTTAATGCTTCAATGATCTCTGATTTGGAACAATTCTTATTCAATGGTGTCTTAGCAAGGACATTATTTGATATTAGAAAATCTCTTAAGTCATCAACAGATTTACCTACTCTTGAGAAAAAGCTGGAACAGACTCTGCCACAAAGCTTTTATAAAAATTATAAAGCAAATATACAGAAGATTTACGTCAAAACAGGCACATCAATAAAAGATCCTACTGAAATGCCAATTATTATTTTCACCATCGAGGAAGCTCCTAGTATTTTACGCCCAGAAATGATGAAATATAGCAATGTTTTTAAAGATATATCGCGACAAGGGAGAAAATTCAATTTAGGGTTAGAAGTTATATCGCAGCAATACTCTCCAATTGATGACACAATTTTATCAAATATGAATACAGTTATTAATTTACCCTTAAGATCTGATACTGAAAAATCAGTTGCAGCAAAAACTCTGGGAGGAGGTATTCAATATAGTGATCTTGAATCTTTAAATGGAACTAGAGGAATAGCATTGATTTCTGGGATTTGGCTTACTAACTTTCAAAAATTAAGAATTCCATTGTATGATGATTATTTTAAGATTATTTCTGAGAAATTTTATGATGAATATGCCACAAAGATGGCATCTCAAGGAAATATCTCCCCTCCAACTGGACTACCATAAAAGTTTCAGATAAAAACTTAGAGGTGAAGACAAAATTTCTTTTAATTTTGAATTAATATCATTGGAAAAATCTTTTGAAGAACGACCTGAGAGATCTATTGATGAAGAAGTTAAAAAATTTAAAGAATATATCCAAGAAAGAAGAGTGAAATGGACAGAAGAAGAGAAAATTGAATTAGAAACAGACAAATTTGATAATGATGAAAGCCTTAAAAATACTAATTGTATTTTTATTGAAATGCCTTTTTATATAATGGAAGGTGAATTAGCAGACTATATCAATGATGAGTATAAAATTATTGGTTTTGATGAGAGTTCAAATGCTCTCAGTGGGACTTATGCCAAATTAGCATCTTTTAAATTCGGTGAGTGCCAGATTATTTTCAAAAATGGCAAATATCATAAAGAAAAAATCATGTATAAGCCCATTACTACCTATATTGAAGATAATGAACATAAACTCATCATTTACCAGACTGTAATTGAAAATTTTATAAAAACTATAAAAAGGGATTTTTATGTAGGGAATTTAAAAAATAAAGTTGATAAACTAATAAATTGGTATAAATCAACTTATAAGCAAAAAATTGAACAGCACATTAATGCACATGATTTCTATTATCCAACCTTAGGGCATGTAATAGATAGAATAAGAACGGCAGATGAAATTTTAAAGTCACTTGTCAGAATTAAAGAGGAAAGTAATTGGGGTAAAAATAAAAATGTGGTTTTTTTAGGGGATGGAATACAAATGTTTCGTCAACACATTTTTCCCCCTAGTGCTTTTACAGAATTCTTTTATAGATTTATTGAAACTTATGATATAAAATATTTTAGTTTTTCGAAGACTTGTCGCTTGCGTGATGCTCAAGGAAATTTCATACTCCCTATATGGGCAGAGATTTTAGATGATAAGAATTTTCTAGTTGAATTACCTGATCTTTCAATATATACAAAAAGTAAAGCATATATTACAAAATTACATCAGAATAGTTCTGCTCTTAGGTTTGATATATGTGATTATTTGGATGTAAAAGATGCTATTCATACTCTAAAAAATTTAATTCCTTATTCTCCACGTGGTTATCCCTTAAGTTTAAGCGGTGCACATGAAGCTAGTACATTACTAGTTTCAGAATATAATAAATTAGAATCTGCATTTTTAGAGTTACAATTCAACAAAAAAACTAAAAAATATGCACAAGAATGGAGAAAAAAAGTTTTAGGGGATTAATTTAGTTAATTACAATAAAAAAATGAAAATTAAAGGTATTTAAATTGGTAAAAATAATTCATATGGCAGATACCCATTTAGGATATAGAGCACAGAGAGGTACTGTTAATAAGTGGGCAATTGATAATTATTCTAAACCCTATGAACAAGAAATTTATGATACATTTTTAGACGTAATAGATGAAATATCTCATAAAAAGGATTTTGATTTCCTAGTTCATTGTGGAGATATATTCCATCATCCATCCAAATATAGCTCATACCCTCCTCCTGAACCAGCAAGAAGAACACTTATACAAGGATTACAAATCTTTTTTGAAAATACAAATAATCAAGTTCCATTTATATATATTGAAGGAAATCATGGAATATTTAGAAGTTATGACTATACTCCATTGGAATCCCATATTGATAAAGATATGTATCCAAATCTATTTTATTTTAAAGAAAGAGATCTAATAAATGCAATTAAATCGAATACATCACTATTTTTAGAATTTCCTGATAAAAGAGTAAGATTTTATTTATTTCCATATTTTGAATTTAAAAGTTATGAAACTTACAAATCTGCTTATGATAATTGGATAAATAATCAGCAACCAAAAGATAATAAATATATTAATATTGCTGTGGCTCATGGTTCAGCGAGTGATGATACATTACATAGTAAAGTAAATTCTGATGATTTTGGTTATGATTACGTTGCTTTAGGTCATGAACATGGATTTAAACAAATATCAAGAAATCATTACTATTCAGGAGGTTTATTACCGCTGAATTTCAAGGAAAGATATGAAAATCAAGGTTATTTAATTGTTAATATAGATGATACTACAAAGGAATTAACAGTGGATAGAATCTCTACAGATGAATTGTTAAATAGACCATTTGAAATTGTTCCTATTGATGCTAAAGCAAAATATTCTATTTCTGATTTAGAAAATCAAGTTTTTAATGAAATTAATAAGCTTATTGGAGAAGAAAATTTCAATTCTAAGACAGCGGCAAGGCTAAAACTAAATATTGAAGGTGAAATAACTTTTGAAAAGAATTGGAAAATTAATGAAATGATGTCAAAGATTAGGAGGACTTATTTTTCTCAACCAGAAAAATATAATATATTACAGTTATTATGGAGAATCTCTGATATTTCTGAAACTCTTGAAGATGACATAAGTACAGGTTTGATCCTTGATTATATCCTTGAAAAACCAGATGATGAATTCAAAGCTTTTGTAAGAGAAAAACTAACTGATGATAAAACAGAATACTTTGTTGATAAGTTAACTGAATTCGGAATGAAAGCAATAAAAAAAGCTTTAAAATTGATGGAGAAAGAAAAGGAGGTATAATCTATCGATGATAATCACAAAACTCAATTTTAAAAATTTTATGGGTTATAAACAATTGAATTTACCAAAGGGAAGTGAAGAATTACCCAAAGGATTAATTCTAATAAGTGGAAAAAATTCTTATTGGAAGTCAACAATCTTAGAAGGGATTCTTTTTGCCTTTTTTGGACCCAGAATCTTTAAAGGGAGGAATGCGGATTCATTTATAACATATGGTGCCCAAAAATCAGAAATCTATGTATATTTCACTCTCGATAATAGAAATTATTATATATACAGAAAATGGGGTAGAACAGGAAGTATTACCACAAAATTATTTGAGTTACCAGAGAATAGAAAGATTTACCAAGAAGTAAAAGAATTTAACGTAGAAAAGTTTTTTGAAATTTCATCAGAGCAAGCAATGAACACAGTTTTTGTACGTCAAGGAGAAGTAGAAGAATTAGCTAATAAAAGGGGTGCAGAATTACGAGAGATGGTAATTGATTTATTTCGCTTAAACATAATTGATGATGCCCTTTCTTTTTTAGATAATGAATCTAAAGGAAAAAAATATGAAAAAGAAAATCTTGAGAAATCAAAAGTACCAATAGAACGAATTAAAGTAGACAGTATTAATATTGAAAAATAAAATACACAAATCCAAGAAGAAAGAATAGAACAAGATGCAA
>JBHLNL010000039.1:0-23051 GCA_048941605.1 Promethearchaeota archaeon
AAAAAAAACCTCATTTTGTAATAAAAATACAGTAACTAAATATAAATAACCAGAAGATCTATTCATCTACTCACTTAAGTTATGAATTAATAAATAAGTTAACATATTTTACTAGTAAAGTAGATAATTTTTTATTGAATTTTTTCAAATTAATCAAATTTTCAGAATTATGGATATTATTGATCTTAAAATTTTAGAATTGCTAAAAGAAAATAGTAGAACTTCTTTTAATGAGATTTCTCAAAACATAAATAAGACAGAAGCAACCATCAGAAGGCGTGTGAAAAAACTTATTGATGAAGGAATAATTAAGAAGTTCACGATTGAGTACGATATCGAATCAAAACAGAAAATCTCGGCAACAATAAAAATCGAACCTGATTTTAAAGATATTAAAAGAATCGTGAATGAGTTATCTATGGTTGAGGAAGTCTCTAATATTTGGAGGTTATCTGGAGATTGTGGCCTACTACTAAAAGTTGATATCGATTCAATAGACAGATTCAATCCATTAATAGAAGATAAGATATCTCAAATTACTGGATTAAAGATTATTGAAACTTGTTTTATAACTGATATCATTAAATAATCTTTGTTTAACTACTTTTCAACTAATTAAAGATCAAAATCTTAAAGAAATAGTCCAATATATAAAATTGAAATTATGATTTTTAATTAAAAATAATTTTTATCAGTTTTTATAAATATAATTGAATTATCCTTGAGAACACAAAAAATATAAAAGATTAGCAATAAAACATAAATTACTATACATAAAAATATTTTTAAAGATTAATATAGATTATTTAGAAATAGAAAATTTTTTCGATTTCAGATAAGGTGTGAAAGATCGAACAAAAGCTAGCTTTCAAATTGTGTATTTTTGGGGATGGTGGAGTAGGAAAAACAACATTAATTAAAAGATTTCTTACCAGAGTATTTGAAGAAGATATTAAAATGACAATCGGAGCAGATTTTAGTGTTAAAAACTTACAAATAGATGGAAAATATATAACACTCCGGATATGGGATTTTGCAGGGGAAGAACGCTTTAGAGTACTGCTACCAAGCTTTGCTAAAGGAGCAGATGGAGGCATCTTCATGTTCGATATAACAAGATATTCAAGTATTAACGATATTAATGATTGGCTTTCAATTTTTGAATTTTTTGTTTCAAATGTTCAGAATAAAATCCCTGTTATAATGGTCGGAGGAAAATCAGATCTTGAAGAAAAAAGATCTATTGAAACCGAAGAAGCAATGGAATTATCGAAAAAGCTCAATCTGCATGGTTATTTTGAATGCTCTTCAAAAACAGGAAATAATGTGGAAGAAATTTTTGAATATATCGCAAAAAAAATGTTAGAAAATACTAGATAATCTCACACTTTAGTATTTTGTGGTTTTAATTATCAAAATTAATTTAAATCTTTTATGTTCTTTTTATTACTTGGATCAATCCTTTCTTTCTGAGTTCTTCCATCATTTTCTCAATATCTTCTACACTCATTTGAACAATTGATGCAACATTTTCAATAGTATTCATTCCATCGCATACTTTTAACACTTTAAATTGCTCCTTAGTTAACATGCCGAATTGTACGGCCATCGGAGGAATTTCTTTTACTACAACTGGAATTCTAACTTCGCCCCCTTCTTCAATAGTTTCTGCACCAATTTCCTCGGTAGTTGGTGATTCCCCAAAGAAAGATTTCACTCCAGTAACGTCATAATTGTCATTTATATAAACATAAATTGTATGTTCATTTCCAGAAATATCATCAGGGTCCTCAGGATTAGGAACTGGATTTGAATGTTTATACTCTTTTGCATAAATCCCCATTTTTAAACCATCGATAATCTCTTTCTTACCTATGTTTAAAGCAACCATATCCTCACATATATCACACCAAGCCCATGCTTCTATTAATGAAAAATATTTTTTCACTTTATTTTCTGGCATTATAATTCTCTTGAAATATGAATTAATATCTAAATAAATAACTTATATGCAAGTTAAGGTGTTTATCAATTTAAAATTTAATTTAATTGTTTTTTCTATAATGATTAGATCAATTTAAATCATCCAGTTAATCTTTCAAATAGGAATAATTTACTGGTACTCATTTTAATTTTAAAAACCAAAAATAATTAAAGATATTCTATATTTTAAAATCTAAGTATAAGTTTTGATTATGGATTGATGATATTTCGATGAGTACGTTTAAAAAGAACATCTGCTTTGGGTGTGGCCGTCCGATAGCTCCTTATGAAGCTGCTGTTCACTTTCCTTGCCCTTCATGTGGAGATGTAACAATTTGGAGATGTGAACGTTGTAGAGAAATGGGAAAGGAATATCGATGCTTAAAATGTGATTTTTCTGGTCCTTAAGTTAATAATATAGGAGAGTTTTAAATTTGTTTGTTGCCTTATTTGATATTGTTCCTGAAGATACAGATATAAATTTTGAAGAATTTGTGGGAAAATTAAAAAAAGTCTTGCCTGAAACTTGTGCTATAGAACATTATGATATATTACCTGTTGCGTTTGGCTTGAAAAAAGCTAGAATTCGTGTAAGATACCCAGAAGAATGGGGTGGAACAGATAGATTAGAAGAATTATTCAGTCAAGTCGATGGGATACAGGGTATTGAAGGTATTGCTTTCTCAAAAGCTTAAATAGGAAGCTTTTATTCCCAATTCGAAAACAAACTTATCTGGTTTTTAAAAATCTTTGAATATCTTCGAGGATCTTTTCATCTTCTTCTGCTTTTTCATCTAATTTCTTGTCCTCTTCATTAGTTGACGATATAAATTTAATCCATTCTCGTTTATCTTTTATAATCAACTCTTGAACGATTGGGAGTAAATCAAAATCTGGAAAATCCTTATATCGATTTTTAAAATCTTCTAAAATTTGATGAGCTTTTTCTATTTTATTCGTTTTAATCAATGTCTCATAAAGCTGGTTCACCCCTGTAGCAACATTCTTGATTTCTGAAACCATATATTCTTTTTGAAGCTTATCAGCTATAATATTTATAAATTTTTCTTGTTCTTTTACATAAGATTGAACATTTGCCTTTACTGCTAGTTTAATTATTTTCTCTGCGTATGATATCGCCTTATGATAATCACCGCTTAAATAACTATTCTGTGCTAAAATATTTAACTCATCAATTTGAGAAGTAATTTCAAATCTACGGTCAATTTCAGAAATTTCCGTTTTTTTTTCCTGGACTATCTTATTTTCTTTTTGCATATCTTTTTTCTTCATATGAAACCATCAACTATATTTTATTTATACTACTTTAGAAAGATCTAATAATATTAACTTAAATAATATTGCAAATTCTAAGTAGTTCTTTTAAATAATTTATCTAATTCTTTAAAAGAGAAAAATCTTAAAGTAGGTCTTCCATGAGCACAATGATAAGAATCTTTGCAGTTTGCTAATTTAATTAATAATTGTTTGATATCATTCAACGATAGGTCATCGCCTCCTCTGATGCTTCTATGACAAGATAAATAATTGATAACTTCTTCTTTAATTTCAGAAAAACTTTTATCCTTGCCAATTTCTGTTATATCGCTAATTATTTCTTTTATGATATTTATATTGGGTACTTTCCCCATAATTGTAGGAATTTCTCTCAAAATGAATGTATTTCCACCAAAATGTTCAAAATTAAAACCCAGTTTTGTAATTTCATGTAAATTTGCTTCCAAAAATATTTTTTCACTTGGAGAAACATCTATTTTTAAACTAGAAATTAGTTTTTGCTTACTTATTTTTGCCATATCATATGCTTCTAAGAATTTTTCTTTATTGATCCTTTCTGAGGCTGCATGTTGATCTAAAATAAATAAACCCTCTTCATTATTTTCATTAATCCCTTCTAAAACTACATAGACTTTATTACTTAATTGACCTGTCTGAGATATTAATCGTAATTTGGGAAAATTCTTAGAGATTATGTATTTTTCTCGCAAGAATGTGTCAGAAGTCAATTTTTTGATTGAAATTTCATTAATTCCCTGATCTCCCAAACTCAATTGGATACTTTCTTCAGGAATTATAAGTTCTTCTTGCGAAGATCTATTAATTTCATTTTGAATAATGGGTAATTTTCTCTCTTCTTTCGGTATAAAATCTTGTAGTTCAGTGGAAATGTATTTTGCTTCCTTAACTATAAATTTATCTACTACAAAACCATGAATAATGTTATAAACTTTGTTATAAATTGCCTCTTCTCTTTCAAATCTAACATGCAGTTTCTTTGGATGAACATTAAAATCAATCACAGAAGGATCAAGATCAAGAAAGATAATAAAGAAAGGATACTTACTTATCATTAATATTCCTTCATATGCTTCACTTATAGCTCTAAACAATACGTCACTTACGATGTAACGATTATTAATGAAAATACTTGAATACATTCTGTTTTTTTTAGCTATTTGAGGATGCCCCAATAAACCTCTTACTCGGAATTTTAGATCCTTTTCATCATAATCAAATGGCTCCATAAATTTAGCTATTTTTTTTCCGTATATATGAAATACAGTAGTTTTTAAATCGTTCATAGCGGGACAATTGAGTATATCTAACTCATTATGGCGATAAATAAAGTGAAGTTCTGGATATGCTAAAGAATACCTTTGCACAATATCTGTTATATGACCTAATTCTGTGGCGTCTGCTTTAAGAAATTTCTGTCTTGCTGGGATGTTATAAAACAAGTTTTTAATTTGGATACTAGTTCCAACAGGACAAGAAATAAAATTCTTATCTACAATTTTACCTCCTTCAATATAAAGATGCACTCCTTTCTCTTCAAAATTAACACGAGAAATTATCTCGACTTTGCTTACAGCAGCAATACTGGCAAGTGCTTCCCCTCTAAATCCTAAAGTAGAAAGGTATTCTAAGTCTTCAATGCTCCTAATTTTACTACTTGTATGCCTCTTAAAAGCTACTTCAATATCATCTGAAGGAATCCCAAAGCCGTCATCAATTATGTGAATTAACGATTTTCCTGCTTTTTTAACTATAATCCTTATTTCTGATGCTCCTGCATCGATGCTATTCTCAATAAGTTCTTTTACTACGTTAGCAGGGCGATCGACCACTTCTCCTGCGGCAATTTTCTCAGCATTAATGATTTTTTTAATTCTACTTACTTTCACGTTCTTTCTAAAAATTTTTTACCAAGATATTATTGTTATCTTAATTAATATATTTCTCATTACTATCAAATTTAAAATAATACACTATTAAAGTTTAAATAAATTCAAATCGAAAGCAAGTCTTATAAAATTATTTTAATACACAATATTAACAATCTCAATTGTCTATAATGAGTGCTCCATATACAAAGAATGTTGAGGAAAAATCTCTAATTTCATTATATTTTATTTGCTTTTTTACAGCTATTACAATTATTCTTATTATTTTAAGGATTTTTTTCCTTGATATATCTGAATGGATTCAAGAAACAAAGGATATTGATTTTAAAATTCTTATTGAGGGCATGAATAATGGTTTGATTAATTTTTATAACCCGGTGGCGATCTCAGATTGGCCTCCTTATTATCTTTATTTTTGGTATTTTATATTTTTTCCAATATATATGTTACCTTACAACACAATCGTAGGTGTTTATATTTGGGATGTTTTAAGATTGATATTAACTATTGTGGTTATTAAAGAATCACCAAAAATATTTAAGAACAAAAAAGATTTACTGATTTTTTATATTTTAAGTATTATTGGCTTTAGTATAGATGCATATTATAATAATGTTAATTTTTTAATTTTATTCCTTTTATTTTACTCACTCAAATTTTTGGAAAGAGATAAAAAATGGGTTGCTGGTCTTTTATTCACTCTTGCTTCATTTAAGATAACAGCGTTATTATTTCTTCCGGTATTACTAATAATAAGAAAAATAAAATGGAAAGATCTTATCTATTACTTAGTTCCTCTTTTTATAATTTGTATTCCTTATATTATTTTTCCTGGTTATTTTCTCCAAATGTTTGGTAATTGGCTCTATAGTGATGCTGAAATACAAGGTATTTTAATTTTTGATTCTATTATGTGGAAAGCCTTGCAACCATCTCATTTAATGTTCATAGGGCTACTCTTGATAATTTTCTTAGAAAATTTAAAGAATGAAGATCGAAAAAATTTATACAGGATTATCCTTGTCTCAATCATAACAATTTATTATGTTTATTTAACAACTATAGTTTTTATTATTCCTGTTGTATTTGGTTAACTAAGTTTTTCTATTTTATTTTTAAGTTCAGTAATATGATCCTTAATTTTTTCTGGAAGATCTCCATTTAAATTAATTTTATTAATAAAATTCAGTAAATCCATAATTTTTTCTTTGTCAGCAATAGGTTCAAATAACCTTGTCTGAATATATTTTTTCTTTTTTGGTATTTTAATATCTTTAGTTTCAATATTCAATTCTAATTGTTCAATTTGTTTCTTTCTTTTTTCAAGATCTTTTTCTGTTTTGCTAAGATCTTCATTACATTCATTTAAAATTCCCCTAAGAGTTTTTAATTCAGAGTTTAATTTTTCAAGCTCAACTTTTTTTCCATTAATGATTTTATCATAATATTTACTTGGGGATAAAATTTCGCCATTTTCTCTTATAGTTGTTCTAAAAGGATCTTTTTCTTCTATTTGGTCAAGAATTTCAAATGCTCTTATTATCACATCATCGGGGATTCCTGCTAATTTAGCTACATGAATACCATATGATTTATCTGTACTCCCTGGTTTTAATGTCCTAACAAAATTTATACTCCCATCATCATTTTCAATAATATCCAAATGATAATTTTTTACTCTGGGTAAATTTATTTCTGTTAATTGATGATAATGAGTACTAAATAAGGTTTTGATTTTCATTTCATGAAGCTTCTCTAGTGTAGCCATCGCGATGCTTTGCCCATCACTTGTACTCGTTCCTCTTCCTAATTCATCTATAATTATAAGACTTTTTAGTGTAGCATAGTTCAAGATTTTGGCAGTTTCAGTCATCTCTATCATAAAAGTACTTAATTTTCTAGCAAGATCATCTGAAGCACCTATTCTTGTAAAAATTTGATCTATAATTCCAATTGTGGCAGATTTTGCGGGGACAAAACATCCCATTTGTGCAATAATACATATTAAAGCAACTTGCCTTAAGTATGTGCTTTTACCTGCCATATTTGGACCAGTAATAATTAATAATTGGTCTTTATCATTATCCAAATAACAATCATTTGGAATAAATTGCTCATCTATGTTTATTTGTTCAACAACGGGATGTCTGCCTCCTTTAATAATAATTTTATTATCTTTATTTATAACAGGACGACTATAATTGTATTGCTCCGCTATTTCGGCAAAACATGCAAGAACATCAATGATTGCAATATTTTGCGCCGTTTCTAATACATTTTTTGTTTCTTTCTCTACGTTTTCACGAATTGTATTGAAAATCTCATATTCTAAATCATTAATCTTTTCTTCTGCATTGATAATTTTGTCTTCAAGTTCTTTTAGTCTTTCAGTTGTATATCTCTTGGCATTCTTAAGAGTTGCTCGTTCAACATATTCACTAGGTATATTTTTTATGATTTTAAGTGTCCTTAAAGTTATTTCAATATAATAACCGAGAATATTATTATATCCTATTTTCAACCCTGTGGTTAAATTCCACCTTCTTTTCTGCTCTTTTTCATATTCTAATATATATTTCTTTCCATTGTTAATTATATCTCTCAATTCATCTACTTTATCATTATAATTATCTTTTATTATATTACCTTCTCTAATTGTAGTTGGTGGATTATCTTTAATTGATAGTTCTATTAAGCTTCTTATCTCATTAAACGTTTTAATTTTCTTAATAAATTCTGAAATTTCAGGGATACCTGCTTTTTCTAATAATTCTTTGATTTTAGGAATTTTTTCTAAAGAATTTTTAATGTTTATTAAATCTCGAGCATTTGCACGACCACTATAATTAATTCTATTAATATACCTCTCAAGATCACCAATAACTTTCAATTCTTCCCTTAAGTCAGATCTTAAAAAAATGTTGTCCTTAAATTTTTGTACTATATTAAGTCTTTGATTGATGTCTTCTATATCTATTAAGGGTTGGAGAATAAACTTTTTCAATAGACGAGCTCCCATTGGAGTATGGGTTTGATTAAAAATAGAATATAAAGTAGCATCCTTTCCTCTTTCCCATAGAGAATGAATTAATTCTAAATTCCTTTGTGTAATATAATCCAAGTGGAGTATGTCTTTTTCTTGGATTAAATTAAGTTTGAATATATTTGGAATTAAATCACGTTGAGTGTCTTTTAGAAAAGCTAATAATCCTCCAGTAGCTTGGACAGCTAAATTTTTGTCTTCTAACCCAAAACTTTTTAAGTTCGAAATTTTAAAATGACGAGTAATTAAAGTATAAGCCTCCTCATACAAAAATACATGTTCTTCATAAGATTTAATGATCGCTTTTGTTAGATCTGTTAAAAGAATAAAAAATTTTTCATCTTTTTTCAGTTCAGGAGGTATTATTAATTCCACTGGATCATATTGAGAAAATAAACTTAACAACTTTTCTTGTGGATCCTGTTCTTTATTTGAAAATTCTGTTGCAACAAATTCACCAGTAGAAATATCAGCAAAAGCAACGCCGAATCCACTTCTCTCTTCTACCATTGATGCAATATAGTTGTTTTCATTGGACTTCAACAGATTAGGTTCTATTATTGTTCCTGGTGAGAGGATCCGAGTAACTCCTCGTTTTACAATTCTTCCCTTAACAGTAGCAGGGTCTTCTAATTGATCAACTATTACTAAAGTTTCACCAAGATTCATAAGATTGTTAAAATAATTATGACCGGAATGGTGTGGAATTCCCGCTAAAGGAACTTCTCCTCTTTTCGTTAGAGTTATTCCTAATAGTTTTGAAATTCTTTCTGCGTCATCATAGAAAAATTCATAAAAATCGCCCATTCGATATGCAATAAGATTCTCTGGAGGATATCTTTTACGAATAGAATACCAATGCTTTAGCATAGGTGTAAGTTTTTTTGGGTTTATTTCCTCCATAATCTACTCATTTAAAAGTTGGTAAGAACAATATTCAATATAATCTATTATAAACGTGAATTTATTTTAACTGCATTTGTTAAAATTTTAATAACAATTATAAAGAAGATTGTCGGACTTTTTATTATTCTTAAGACTCCTCCAAAATATTAAGAAATTAAAAAAAAGAATTTAAATTTTTAAAATTCGCTTTTCTAATGTTAAATCATAAGCTTCTTTCATAGCTTCTTCGTATATATCTATCTTAAACTTATTGTGAAATGGGCTGATTTTACTTCCAAGTTTCGCTACTCTACTTAAGGTTTTTGAAAAAGCCCTTATTCCTCGAGTAGTAACCATTAAAGTCGCTCTATTTAATTCTTCTAAGGTATTATTATCATATCCTCCCAAAAAACCGTCTAAAAATGCATAGAAGTACATAAATATAAAAATCCCTAATAAAAATATTATTGCTGTATTTATTATTTTGTCTCCTAATGGAATTAACCAGATTAGTTCACCAACATAAAATAAGACAATATAATTTAATATTGCTGAAATAACTGGCGTTATAAATGTTTTAAATGGATATATTTTAAATTTAATAATTTTTTTCCGAACAATCAACCAAGCAACAATATCCTTAATAAACACAGCAGGAATATAAGCAATAATCACAAAAACCATATCTCTGAAAATTATTACAAATACATACATTAGCAATGCTCGAGATACTTGTTCAATAATCCATGCTATCATTGCATAACTAGTATGTCCTGTACCTTCGAATACAGGATCAACCAACCAAGAATAAATTCCTCCTGCATGAAAAATTAATAATGGCACTAAGAACTTAACAGCATTACCACCATATTCCACACCAGCAGCTCCAACCAAAAATTTTTCTCCTGTTGCAAATAGAACAGATATTAAGAAAAAAGCAAAATAATTACCCCATCGAAAAGCTTGATAGATATAAAGTTTTGTTAATGTTTTTTTATTATGAGAAATTGATTCGCTGTATGCTCCTAATAGTGTATTTGAATATAATGATACTAACATAACTATTTGAGCCAATGTCCATGTTAAATTAAACCATCCTAAATTATTAGAATAGTTTGCTACAAATGTGGATGTTAATATAATTTGTATAAACCATCCCAAATATACAAAACCTTCTCCAATCCCTAATTTTGAACCATAAATCAGTGTTTCTTTTACTTCTGTTTTTGAAAAATCAATTCTGAAACAATTTTTAGGTGAAAATCCTTGTTTTCTAAAGATTAATATAGAAATTATGAAGGTCATCCAATAATCAAAGCATCTAGCAATAGCATATCCAATTCCTGCACCTAAAGCTTCACCAAAAATAGGATTAGCAGCACCCCATATGCGGCCAATATAACAGAAAATAACTTGTCCAACTAATAAAAATACAACCTCCCAGGCTATATACAATATTAGATAATAATCTGAACGCTGCATTCCCTGAAAAGTAAACATAAAGACTAGAAATACTCCTGGATATTGGACAAAAGAATAAACTATAAAAATCCAACTCATATGCGCTAAATTTGTATATGGAAAAATAAAGGATCCTATGAATGCGATTAATGAGACTTGAATAATTCCAGTAAATATTTGCCACCAAACATAAATCTGAATATAGTGAATAGCTTTTTCTGGATTTTTAACACGATGTTGTGCAAAATACTTAGCTAAAGCAAAACTAGTTCCAAAGTCAAACAAAATCCATATTATTTGAAAAAAATTGTAGGCATAATTGTACCAGCCTGCAGCTTGTGGATATGGTTGTATGAACTGAGGCATTATAAAATTTGAAACAAGTAGTTGTGGTATAACTAAAATCAAACCTAGGATTAAAGTAAACAGAAAACCGCCTAATTGTCGATGAACTCCTATAACCTCCCAATCATCTTTTAAATCTACGTGTTCTTCTAATCTTCTCTCTAATGCTTCAATTTCTTCTAATTTTTTTCTTTTTTCTTCCTCCGCTTTAATTTTTAAAATTTCAATCGTTTGCTGATCTATATCCGCCCTTGATTTCTTTTTAACAACAACAAATAAAGCAATTGCTAAAATTGCTAGAATAATGATAATTACTCCTATTATTAGTTGATCTAAAAAGTGAGGAACTGGGGAATAGGCCCATATTGGAAACGTTTGAAAAGGCAAATCTAAACTTTCAAAAATTAAACCATATAGTAGATAATTAAAATAGGGCCATACTTTAAAATCCAAATTCGCGTTAGTTTCTAACCAACCTGAAAATAATATGACTTTTCCATTTCCTTTTATTTTTTCTATTATAAGTGGTTGCCGAAATAAGTTAATTTGCAAATTTTTTGATGCTGGATAAACATCCACTATTTTTCTCGCTGTAGGGTTTAAACTAGTTATCGTTATATTACTAAATATGGTCATATTATTAATCTTCATCTCAGGAGCGGAGTTCCAATCTATATTATTAGAAATTGAGTATGAATTGTTATAGACTATAGATAGCATCATCTCTTGATTTTTGGACTTTACTGCTTCAAAAAGAGTATTATCAATTACTCCCAATTCATCTAATAGAGTAGCATTATCATGTAGATTTTGTCCCATAAAAACTATTGCAGCCCCACCCGTATCAATAAAGTTAGAAACTATTTGTTGTTGTGAGGAATTAAACTGGACATCAAAAAGAATAACAACATCAATCCAAGAGCCGATATATATTAGTGGTTCACTATCAGAGACTTGAGATATGTTAAAATTACATTGGTCAATTCCAAGACTTTGTACAAATAAATCGTCATTACCTTTACTGATTAATAATATGTTTTTTGGATTATTTGATTGGCCAAAAGTAGGTGTTATTAAAAAAAATACAAAGATATTGCTAGCAACTAATGCTAATAGACTTATTACTAATATTCTTGAGATTTTTCGGTTAGAGTTTGACATAATGATCACATAAAATTTGATAAATGCAATAAATAGTGATGAATTTTTGCTATATTTATAATTTTATTATTTTATTATAGATGTTTCTCAAGCCATATATACATGTCTTGATAAACTTGAGCTCTACCCTTTTCATTCCATAGTTCATGCAAAAATCCGTCATATTCTCTATATGCCTTATCCTTACTTCTTACTTGTTCAAAAAACTGTTTTGTTTTAGATTTATCCACAATTTTATCTGCACCAGCTTGCATAAGGAGTAATGGGCAAAGTAATTTAGATACATTTTCCATAGCCCATTTAGAATATTTTTCAATTTCAGTAGCAGATTTAGCTGAAATAACTTCTATTTTATTTTTATCTGCTATATGCTGTCTTAATATTTTTAAATCACTTGTTAATTGATTTTGATCTATAATATTATCCAATATCTTATTTGGTGCTAATTTACCAAGTGTTTTTGAAATTGATTTTATTAGCTTTTTCCCCATTGATAATTTTAAGTACATTCCTAATAAAGGTGAGGAAACTAGCACACCTGCTAATGCAGGATGATTAATGGCAAAAATTAAACTAACTAACCCCCCAAAGGAATGTCCCATTAAAAATATCTTTTTATCTTGTGAAATTTCATGGATGAAATCCATAAAAAGAAGTGTATCTTTTTGGATATGATCCATGCTATCTATATGTCCAGGCATATCACCAGAATTTCTCCAATGCCCCCGCAAATCAAATGCATAAATAGCATACCCTTTTTCCGTAAGATATTCTGCTGGGGTTATTAATCTGTCAGAATGAGTACCCCATCCATGAAAAGCTATAACATATGCCTTAATTTCCTCGCTATCCGGTAACCAACATTGATAGAATAATTTTTTCAATTCCCTTCCTTCAAAATATCCTGTTTTATTTTTCATAATAACATCACATAGACTTGAGAACTGCTATTTATTGGTTTAATGATATTTTATAATTTCTTTATCTTATTAATATTATTTCTTTTATTGAGTTGATAAATTATTTATCATTTTTTATAAATGCTCATTCAAGAAATTTAAAAAAATTTTATATTATTCGGTAAACTTCATATTAAATAATATTTTTCCAATTTTCTTTGGTTTTAACTATGAATGAAACAGAAAATATTGAGATCATTATACACGGCAGAGGAGGACAGGGTGCAGTGACTGCATGTGAGCTCATAGCAGAAGCTGCGTATTTAAGTGGTAATTTTGTCGATGTACATGCATATCCTTCTTTCGGAGCAGAAAGAAGAGGCGCTCCCGTTCAAGCATTTGCTAAGCTATCTAGAACAGATATTATTTGGGATCGCGCACAAATAGAAAATCCGAATATATTAATCATCTTTGATGAGACGGTTTTAAACCAGGAAATCGTCTCTACGTTAAGACGAGGGGGAATTTTCATTATTAATTCGGAAAAAGATCCTGAATTCTTCATTAATGAGTTTAATTTAAATCCAGATAGCAAAATAGTTGTTGCAGATATCAGCAAACTAGCCTTAGAAAAGGATTTAACAATTGATGGAAATCCGGTAATAAACACTCCTATTCTCGGTCTACTCTCAAAAGCATTACCAGATCTAAGTTTAGATAATTTAAAGGCAGTTGTTCTTAAAAGAATGGGAGATAAATTAGGTAAGATTAATAATGAATTAATCGAAGAAGGATTTAACTTAGCAAAAATTAATTGAGTTCCTCTTTTATAAAGAGATTAATACATGGGTAATTTTACAATAAATGAGCTTCCCTTACCTCGACCTCCTGATTCAGCTCTAATATTACCTCCATGTAAATCAACAATTTCTTTTGAAATAAATAATCCAAGTCCAGAACCTTGAATATTAATATATTCTAAACCATTTCCATATCTTTCTATTTTTCCAAATCTAGTGAATAATATATTCATTTCATCTGTAGTTAAGCCTACGCCAGTATCGGATATAGAGAAATGTGCCCAATTATCAATTTTTTCTAACTTGATATTGATTTTTCCATTGGGGGGAGTATTTTTTATGGCATTTGATAATAAATTCATGATTACCTGCTCTATTCTAATTCTGTCAACATTTATGTTTAATTCATTAATAAGCTCTAAATAAAGCAGTATTTTCCTTTTTTTTGCAAATTGGCTCATTTCCTTAGTTGATTCCCTAATCAACTCAGATAAATTTGTCCTTTGCTTATTTAATTTAAATTTACTATATTCAATCTTTGAAATGTCAATTAAATTATCTACTAAAAATTTTAATCTATCTCCTCCTTTTTCAATTAATTTTAGTAGTTCTAATTGTTCAGCTTTTAATTCAGTGTTATAAAAATTTGAAAGAAGCTCTGCGCCTCCACAAATTGTAGCAAGAGGGGTTTTTAATTCATGAGCAACTCTAGAAACTAAATTTTTCCTAATTTGGTCAAGTTCTTTTAATTTAGTTATTTCTTCATTAACTAGCAGTTCTGCTTGCTTTCGTTTGGTGATGTCCGTGAATAATGCTTGAACATAATGTTGATTTTCAAGTTGAATCAGAGATGCCTGTAAATTTACCCAAATTAAACTATTGTCTTTCTTATACATTTGAAGATCAATCCTATGGACTCTTTCACCTTTAATAAATTTATTAAATAACTCAATAATTACTGAAAGATAATCTGGATGGATTACTGCTAATTTATGGAATTTTTTACCAATTAAATCAATTTTTGAATATCCAAACATAATTTCTGTCCTTGGGTTACAATCCACAATATTCCCCTTGGAATCTAATAGAACAATAGAGAATGGGGTGTTTTCATAAAGAAATCGATATTTTTTTTCTGATTCCTTTAATTTGTATTCTGCAACTCTCTTTTCAGTTATGTCCTCTGTTTGAACAATAACCAAATCAGGTTTCACATAACCATAATTTACCGAAAGATACTTTTCCTCATTAGAGTATTCAAATTGGTATTTCATCTCTCTAGTTATGTGAACTTTATTATCAAAACATTTATTTAAATCATTTATAATCTCTGGTCTATCTTTGTACATTTCAGAAGCCTTATAACCTAAAACATTTATAACATTCCCATGAGTTATCCTTTCAGCTGTATTATTAAACTCAATGAAAACAAAATCATCATCAAGTTTCTTCCATGTATAGGTTGCTATTGGTCCATCTTTATATAATGCTCTGTATAATTCTCTAGATTCTACTAACTTATATTCTGCTTTTTTACGCTCTGTTATATTTCTTCCAATACCTAAAATTGCATAAATTTTGCCATTTTTCTTTAACGGCATAGCATATGTTTCAATAAAAATAAAGTTACCATTTTTTGCTTTTATTTTATATTCTCTGCGTTTAGATTGCTTACCAGATTTTAATATCTCCCTTAAAGCCGTATATGCAATTTTTAATTCATCTGGTTCAAGGAGATCTAAGAATTTGATATTTTCTATTTCTTCTCTATCATAACCCAACGTTAATAAGGTAAGATCATTAGCATCCAGAAAATTACCATTTGAATCACTGACATAAATTAAATCTAAGGAATTCTCAAATAAATCCTTAAAACCTTCTCCTATTTCTTCTCTATTATAGGTCATTCTACTCATAATTTTTATGAGTATTTAATTTTTAAATCATATTGGTAATTTAATTATAAAAGTACTACCCTTATCTCGACCTTCGGATTCTGCCCAAATTTCACCTTCATGTAAATCTATTATTTCTTTTGAAATATATAATCCAAGACCAGTCCCTTGGATATCCACATATTCTAATCCATCGCCATATCTTTCTATCTTTCCAAACCTGGTAAATAATTTATCCATTTCTTCTCTAGTTAGTCCAATTCCTGTATCATTTATTTTTAGCTCTGCACAATTATCTATTTTTAAGGAAGTTATGGTAATTTTTCCTTTAGGAGGAGTATTTTTTATTGCATTAGATAGTAGATTTAATATTACTTGTTCAATTCTCACCTTATCAAATTTTAAAAAAAGATTTTCTAGAAGGTCAAGTTTTAATATAATTTCTCGCTTTTTTATAAGATACATTAGTTCCTTTGTACAATCTCTAATTACTTGACTAAAATCACTCGTTTCTTTATCTAATTTGAATTTTTTGTATTCTATTCTCGTAATATCAACCAGATTATCCACTAAATACTTTAATCTTTTACCTCCTTTTTCAATCATTTCAAGGAGTTCCTTAGTTTCGCCTTTAAAATCTCCTATAAATAAATCCAAAAGAAGTTCAGCAGCTCCACAAACAGAGACTAAAGGTGTTTTGAGCTCATGTGATACTCTAGATATTAAATCTTTCCTAATCTGATCTAATTCTTTCAGTTTTATTATTTCTTCTTCAATAAGAAGATCTGCTTTTTTTTGCTCTGTAATATCATTTATAACTGCTTGTAATAAGACTTGATCGCCTAATTTAACTAAAGTAGATTGATACATTATCCAAATCAAACCACCGTCCTTTCTATATAACTCTATCTCTAATGGAGGCAATATCTCCCCTTCTAAGACTTTTTGAAATCGTTTAAGTAATATAGGAACGTATTTTGGATTAATTGCTGGAAGATCCTTAAATTTGTGTCCAAATAATTCATCTTGACGATATCCAAGTAATTTTTCAATTGGAGGATTACAATAAACGATTGTTCCTTGTTGATCTATTAAAGCTATTGAAAATGGCACGGATTCAATCAAATTCCTGTATCTTTCTTCAGATTCCTTTAATTTCTGTTCTAGTTCATGCTTTTCAGTGATATCTGATATCAAACCTTGAATAATAATTGCTTTTCCTTTATTCTGCTCTAATACATGAGAATTCAATTGTATTACTATTTTTTCCCCATTCTTCTTTTTGGCATGAACTAAATAATTCTTAACATAACCTTTTTCTTCTAATTCTTTTAAATATATATTCCTTTCCTCCGGTTTTTGCCAAAAATCGTGGACATCCCTATATTTCAAATTTTCAGATGGATTATATCCTAATATCTCACAAAATCGAGGATTATGATTTACCAAAATCCCATCCCAACTTAACTGGTAAAATCCCAAATCTAAATGATTAATTATACTTCTATACTTCTCTTCTGATTGCATTAACCTTTTTTCTGCTTTTTTATGTTTTGTTATATCTCTTGCTATGATTAGAAATTTTGGTTTTCCATTTTTATCTATGTAAACGGATCCATTATTTCCTGTCCATTTATAATAACCATCTTTATGTTTAATTCTCACTTCTGCAAAAGCTTCACCCTTTACTACGGTGTTTTTGAATGTTTGAATAACTTTTTCACGATCATCTGGATGAATAAAATCCATAGCACTTTTGCCTATAAGTTCTTCCTTTTTATATCCCATTATTTTATAATGCACTTTTTCATTGATATATTCGAATTTCATTTTCATATTAATAATAGCAATTAAATCCAAAGCATTTTCGGATATAAAACGATACTTCTCCTCAGATTCTCTTAATTCTTGAGTCCTCACCTTAACTAACTGTTCCAATTCATGTTTAAATCTTTTTTCCTCTTCTTTTCTCTTTGTAATATCGCGAAATATCCCATAAAATCCAATTTTATTTCCATTAGAATCATATTTTAAATAGACAGAAGTTTCTCCAATTATACTCTCTCCAGCTTTATTCTTGAATTGATATTCAAAATCTGTTAAAGGCTCACCAGTTTTATAAACAGAATTAAATCCTTCAAACACGCTTTTTCTATTTTTTTCATTAGCAATATATTTGTAATTTAACCCTAATAACTCTTCTCTTGAATATCCAGTTATTTTACTCAAGGATTCGTTAAAATATGTAAAATTGCCTTTCAAATCGACTTCAAAGTAGCATTCTTTAATGCTTTCAATTACTTGTATAAATTTATCCTTAGTAAATTCCACTTTTTACCCTAACCCACTCTATTGTAATATTATAAAAAAGACGTATCTTTTTGAATTATGATCAAACTTGCAAAGTTTTTTACTTCTTCTTATGAGGTTAATGAAATATTAAGTATTTATTTTTTATTTAAACACAATTTTTATCTTTTAATTAATATTCTTTAATTGCTTTCCTAATTTCAATGCAATTGTTAATAAAATAAGCGAAATTTGTCTTAAACTTTTATTATTGTAAATGGTAAGAATTAAAAACTTATCTACGTTTGATTTAATACAGAATCTGATTTATAACTATTTTTGATGTATAGATGACTGACTTAAAAAAAGATTATCAAAAAATATTAGGTTCAGTTCAAAAACCAGTTGTTGGGGAAGCAGGTGAAACTGGAACTTGGAGTTCAAAAAAACCTATAATTGATCTGACTAAATGTATCCCTGTTAAATCTGGAAAACCAAGTTGTTTTAATTGTTGGTTATATTGTCCTGAAGCAGTAGTGGCTAGAAGAATTCCACCTGAAATTGATTTAGTGCATTGTAAAGGATGTGGAATTTGTATGGAAGAATGTCCAGTTAAAGCTATATCAATGGAGGAGATCAAATCCGAATGACTGTGAGTGAAGAAAAGAGGATTGAAATTAATGAAAATGTCATGATATTAACTGGAAACCATGCTGCAGCCCATGCACTCCGACAAGCAAGAGTTGGTGTTGTTTCTGCTTATCCAATAACACCTCAAAGTCCTGTTGTTGAAAAAATCGCTGAGTTCATATTCGAAGGAAAATTAAAAGCAAGATTCGTCAAAGTTGAATCTGAACATAGTGCGATGGCTGTTTTATGTGCTGCATCTGCAACTGGCTCCAGAGTTGCTACAGCAACATCTGCCCATGGTCTTGAACTAATGTATGAAATGCTACCATGGGCATCAGGGAATAGATTACCTATTGTACTTAACCTAGCAACAAGAAGTCTTGGAGCACCTTGGAGTGTTTGGACAGATCATCAAGATTTCATAACCATTCGGGATGTAGGATGGATACAATTCATGTGTGAAAATAACCAAGAAGTTTATGATACTAATCTTCAAGCATTTAAGATTGCTGAAGATCCTCGTTTATTTTTGCCCGTCGTGTGTGGTTATGATGGATATATAATTTCACATACTGCCCAACCGGTTAAATTAGAAGCCCAGGAAAAGATTGATGAATTTTTACCACCACTTAATCATCATATTAACTTATCTAACATTTCACAAGTAAAAGGTATTGATCCAGTAACCACACCTCACATTGTAAAACGACCAGAAGGAACAGCTCCCGGTTATTATGAATATAGGTATGCACTTCAAAGATCTTTAGAAAATTCAATTGAGATAATTAAAGAGGTTCATGATGAATTTACAGAAAAATTTGGTAGATCCTATGGAAATGGAATTTTCAAAAAAATTGAAACTGAAGATGCAAAGATAATAATATTTGCAATGGGTTCAGTAGCTTCTCAATCAAGAATTGCTATTAAGAAACTTAGGTCTGAAGGGATCAAGGCTGGATTAATTAGTTTAAAACTGTTCAGACCATTTCCAGCAGAAGAATTAAGAGAATTTTTCAAAAATAAAACGGATATTATAGTATTTGATAGGGATATTGGATATGGATATGAAGGCGTTTTATCTTATGAATTGAAAGCTGCACTTTATGGATTAAAAAATCAACCAAATATTAAGGGCTTTATAGTTGGTTTAGGTGGTAGAGATGTAAAAACAGAGCATATCATTACTGGTGTTCATAAAGCATTAAATGAATTTAAACAAGGCATATTCACCAATAAAACGGAATTTTTAGGTTTAAGATTAGATGAATTAGATGATTACGATGAATCCACTTACTTTAAGGGAGGTAAGATATAATGGTTAATATTATGGATCTCCCGGAGGAGGAATTCATTTACCCTGGCACTCGTGCTTGCGCGGGATGTGGTATGGCGTTGATCTATAGAATTGCTTTAAAAGCATTAGGAGCTAAAACAATAGTAACAGTACCAGCTTCTTGTTTGACAGTTTTACATGGTATGCAGGGATTTTGTTCAACAAAAATATCAGTTTATCATACACCCTTTGCAACTACAGGAGCGTCAGCATCTGGCATATTAGCTTCATTAGAAGATAAAAATTTAGCAGATGAAATAAATGTTCTTGCATTTGCGGGAGATGGAGGCACGACTGATATAGGGATACAAGCTTTAAGTGGTGCTGCAGAGAGGAGGACTAATTTCATTTATGCATGCTATGATAATGAAGCATATATGAATACAGGGGTCCAAAGGAGTGGATCCACCCCATTAGGTGTTAAAACAACGACAACTCCAGAAGGAAAGGACGTTAATAAAAAAAATATGCCTAAGATACTAGAAGCACATGGAATTCCATATGTTGCTACAGCTAATGCTGCCTACCCCCTTGATTTATTTGAAAAATTCAAAAGAGCTAAGGACATATTTGGAACGAAATATTTTCATATATTATCCCCGTGCCCTCCTGGATGGGGTTATGAACCAAAGGATACAATTTTGATTGGAAGATTAGCTAATGAAACAGGATTTTGGCCTCTTTATGAGGTTATTAATGGTAAATTTGAGATTTCAAAACCAAGTAAAAAATATCTTGACCAATCCAAGCGTAAACCAATAAAAGAATATTTAGAAGCTCAAAAACGATTTAAATCCATTGACGAGAAAACAGTTCAAATTTATGAAGAATTTATAGATAATATGTGGAATGAAATTAAAGCAAGAACCGAAAATCAATAAATTTTTGAATCCTAAAGAGTGGCTTAAGATTTTTTATTATATTAAAATTAAGTTTTAGAAAAAAATAAAAACTAATTTTAGTTAAGTTAAGTAGATAAAAAATGCTGAGAACTTTCATATTCAATGAATCTAAGTCTCATTGGATTGAGGAGGAGCATCATTTACTTTCTCATGATATTTGTGCTATTTTAGATGAGGAAAAAGAAATTGTTTACCTTTGGAATGGTCCAAAAAGTAATAAGAAGAGACTTAGGATGGCATTTAAGCATATTAAAGAATTAGTGTTAAAATTCCCAGAGTTGAATATTCAATTTGTTATGGCACAAAAAAATTTTCCTATCGAAATAAAAAAAAAAATTGAATTATTTCTAGAACCTCTTAAATTGGGAAAAAGTAAAATCCTAAAATTTACCAGATTTACAACTATACGAATTTATTTTGTTTCAATAATTTTCGTTGTATTACTTCCAATTTTTTCATTTTTAAATTTAAGTTCTTCTGTATTTTGGCCACTTGATAACGGAAATTATCAAATAAATAGTATAATTTACAATACTTGGCTGAATAATTCTAAAATTCTCACATTAATTACTGTGATCCTATTTATCATTAATTTATTAATTGGAATAGTTGAGAAGGAACACCAAGTTATTATATTTTCATTAAATGGTTTAATAATTTCAGTGGGATTAATATTATATTTAAACCAAGGTATTTTTTTATTTTTATTTCAAGATGGTTGGACTTTGACTAATTATTTGATATTACAGAAAGATATTTTTATCTTTTTGGTTTTGATCTTAACTGCAATTCTGATTTTCGAAATACCAAATTTATATAAATTGATATCTTTCTTCAAAACATATTATAAATTCATATTTTAAGCTGAAAAAAGTTTGGAAGTAGCAAATCTTCTTACTGAGCTGGAAAAGGAAGATCTCAGAATACTTATGGCAATTGAAATTGGGATGAAGAGATCAGAATTTGTCACTGTAAATAACATCAAGTTTTATTCAAGATATAAGATGGAGGAGGCTCTTTTTCGGTTAAAAAAAGTTCACAAACTCGATTTAATAGTGCGAGATGCCTCTAAGTATGAAATTGCCTACACACTTAATTCTAAAGCATATGATTTACTTGCATTACATACTTTAGTTGAAAAAAATGTAATCAGTCAATTAGGACCTCTTGTTGGTAAAGGTAAAGAATCAGATGTATATAGTTGTATGGACGATGATAAAAATATTTATGCTGCAAAATTTTATCGAATGGGGCGAACTAGTTTTAAAAGTATTAAACAATTAAGAGATATCATTGGAGATAGAGGTCATCTATCTTGGCTTTATGTAAACAGACTTGCGGCTAAAAAAGAATATGAAGCTCTTGAGCAGATATATAAACTCAGATTAAATACTCCAAAACCCATAGGATATAACAGACATATAATTATAATGTCATATTTGCGAGGAAAAGAATTAGTTTATTATAAGAGTATAGAAAAACCTCTAAAAATATTTAATAGAATTATAAAACAATATAAAATAATCTATAAAAAGGCAAGTATGATACATGGAGATTTGGGAGAATTTAACATTGTTCTAGACGAAAAAGGAAATATATTAATAATAGATTGGTTACAATGGGTAACAACTGATCATCCTAATGCTACATCACTATTGGAAAGGGATATTAATAATATATGTAATTATTTTCAAAAAAAATTTAATATTACAAGTAATGTAGATGATATACTCAACTCTTTTTATAAAATGTGATATGAATGTTAGTTTTTTATTATCTCACATTGAATTATTATATCTTCTAAACTATCTTTCCTTGTTATTATTGGATCTTTAATCCAAGATTTTAAAAATTTTAATAGAGATTTTAATTCTAATTTTTTCTTTAGTATTGAAAGTTTGAAATCTGTATTATTTTTACTCACTCTAAACATTTCTTTAATTCCTTTTTCAATAGTTGGTAAATTCTGAAATGAAGTAAGTGAAAATATTGAATTAAAGGTATTATCTCTAAAAGGTAAGTATTCTATATCAGAAAGGATTAGATTTGGGACATGTAGATTGTAATTTGAATAGAGAATTTTCGATTTAAATTCTAACAGCATATTCCAAGAAATATCTAGTGCAATATATCTACTTTTTATTTTTTTTTTGTCAAATATTGTTTTTCTATAATATTCATAAAATAAACCAGTACCACTACCTAGATCCAAAATAATT
>JBHLNL010000040.1:0-23048 GCA_048941605.1 Promethearchaeota archaeon
TCCACATTTACTGCAAATTTTAGTAAGATTTCTTCCAAAACCTTGAATTATTTGCTTAAGAAATGGAAAAGAAAGTGGATTCACCATGATAATTATCCTTATTGATTATTAATTATTAATATTTATCATTCTTAGGAAAAAATTAATCTTAGGCTCTTTTGACAAAACCAAACTATACCATGATAAAATTAACTAAGTATTTCTTTTTTTATTATTTAATATCTTTTTGATTTATCTTACCGTAATTTTTAGGTGAAAGAGAAATTTGAAGAAAGAAAAGAATGAATTCTATTTAAGAAATAAAGATAATTTTGTAAGACAATTTAACTCATTAGTTAAAGTGGCAAAAGATATTGTTTCCCAAAACTATAATATAGAAATTACAAAGGATTTGATAAAAAAGGCTCAATATCAGTTTGAAAATGTTCTTCTGAAACTTCCTTATGTTGGAGGGATTAAGTCTCCTTTCACTTCATTGATGATCCAATCAGCAGTGACCTTTGTATTTTATAATACATGCAAATTAATTAATCTATCTGACCGTGAAATAGGAAAATTGATATATGAGATTGCTGAACATGAAGCTCAATCTATTTCCCCAATTAAGAAATGGTTTTATCGCAAAGTTATTTTCTCCAAAAATATGAAAAATAGATGGAGATATTGGCTGATGGAGAGTAAAAAAAATATATATGATAGAAATTGGGTAGGAGATTTTATTGAAAGCGATAGAAAGACCTACGATTATGGAATAGACTTTACTGAATGTGGATGGCTCAAACTTATAGAAAATGAAAGCATGCAAGAATTTGCTCCTTATGTATGTCTATGTGATTATGCTAGGATGCGTGGAATTGGTATCGGATTCAAAAGAACTAAAACTATTGCTGCAGGGGCAGAGATTTGTGATTTCCGATTCATCAAGAATTATAAAACACCTAAAGGTTGGCCACCTGAAGATCTTGAAGAAAATAAAGAGTTTTATGCCCAATTAAAAAAGTAAAATTTAGTGCTTAAAGATTAAGATCTAAATTTTCTAACAATTTTTCTATTTCTTCAGTTAAATCGTTCCAAATATCAAATCCAACAATCTTGATATATAATTTTCTTTTTTTGATTTCCTTTATCAGTTCAGAAGTAAATAACCCAGTTCCATTTTCGCAAAGATTAGGAATAAGATCTTTCATTCTTTCAAGAGTGGGATTTGTAAATTCGTCAATGATACTTGAAATATTAATGTTTGAAATAATTTTAAGTAAATCTATTGTTTTGGTGGAACCACACGTGGGGCTATCGTTAGTTGTAATAATTCCTATAATAGAATAACCTGATTCATGGTAATCTTGCATTTGATCGACAACTTTTTTTGCTTCTTTCTTACAGAGTTTCTTGAATTTCCTTATCCAAATTCTTAGAAATAATTTGATTATTGAAAATTTAATTGAACCTATATTTCTAGAAATCATGGGAAGATATTTATAGAAAGTTTTCCTTTTTACTCCACCCCACCCTAATCTCTCAAGACAAGGAATTGGTTCTAATCCAATTCCTTTTTTAATTAAAGAGACTATAAGTTCAATAAGCGCTCCACTCTCTACCGCAATACCGGGAAATCTTAAATTCTGATTTAGTAAGCATTGACTTAAATAGATTATTTTTTTTCCTCTTTTATCCACTCTCTTTCACTTATTAGTAATATTAATAAATATAGGGAATAATTCTTTTTGTCTTATTTATATATAATTCATATTCTTCTCCGAATTTTTCTATTAATAGTTTTTCTTCTAAATTCATTCTGTTGTTAAAAATTAGGAAGAATAAGACTAAAAAAGAAAAAGGGGTGATAATTGATTTAAATGATAAAGCATATCCAAAGAAGATGAGAAGCATTCCAAGATAAATTGGATGTCTTATATATTTATAAATTCCTTTGGTTGTTAAAACATGATTTTGTTCAATAACAATTTTACTACTGGCAAATTTTCCAAGTAATGCTCTACTATAAAGCAAAATTATACTACCAACTAATAGAACAGAAATACCAATAAGATATATAGAAAAGCTGTTCCATATTGTAATAAAGCGCAGTATTATAAATTTAAATTCTATATATGGAATAATACATATAAACGGAAGCAATAAAAACAAAACTATTGAGAGTATAGGATATTTAAACTGATCTTTTTCCTTGGATATAGGCCTAACAGCAATATCAAAACATAATATAAAAGTAAAACTAATTAAAACGATTAAACTGATTAAATTAAAATAAACTTCTAAAGCAAATATAATAAAACCTATATTTATGAATAATATTAAAAAACAGATAGCGATTAATTTTTTTAAAATATCTTTTATCATTTATCTTACATCCAAATTTCATAATGTGTTGAATTCTTCGCCTTGATAACCGAAATTTTTTAGAATTATTTCTGCATTTGATATAATGTTATCTATAAATTCATTTATTGAGACAATTTGATCACAATGACCAGCTGCCATTGAACCTATAGCTGAATCCCTTAACCGAAATTGAAAAGTTTTTTTATGAAATTTCTCATCAAAGATATCTTGTTTTAATAGAGCTTCTTTCCATGAATCAGATGCGGGACTTTCCTTTGTTGGGATAATTGCCGTTCCAAAACACACAGCATCAGCACCCATGGCAAGAGCGCCAAGGAAACCTCTAGCATCACCAATCCCCCCAGCTGCGATAATTGGAATTTTTAACAACTTCCTTGCCATTGTTATATTTACAAGTGTAGTATTTTGAAGTGGATTTTTAAAACCTGTCCCTTCAAGACCTACAATTGTTACAGCATCGGCACCATCCTTTTCAGCAGATAATGCATGTTTCATTGTAGCGCATTTATGAAACCAATAGCAACCACCATCATGCAATTTTTTGCCAATTTTCGCAGCTTTATAGGCAGATGTAGTAAAAACTTTAATACCTGCGTCAATTGCAATATCTACAAAATCAAGATAAGATTCTTCTGATCTTCCTCTTCCTGTTCTTTCTCTAATTTCTGGAGGCATTATTGAAAAATTTACTCCATAAGGTTTGTCTGTCAATTTTTTCATTTCTTCAATTTCGGCTTGAAATTCCTTAGAAGTTTTAAAATTAACTGCTGTTAGAATTCCTAATCCTCCTGCATTTGAAAAGGAAGCAGCAAATTCAGCTCTACCTAATCCTACAAAAGCACCCATTATTATAGGGTATTGTATTCCCGTCATTTCTGTAATTTTCGTCTGCCAAATCATTTTTATAAGCTAATTGAAGTTGCTATATGAGATAACTTTTATAATAAATTTATATAGTAGATGATTTAAATAAAAGATTCTGAGGATGAAGAAAAAACTGAGGATAATATTATCTTATTAGGATATTAGATGTTAATAAATAGCTTTTAGAGAATTATTTTCAATAAACCTAAAATATAAGGCTTTATTATTTTGTTACTTGGTTTCTTATTTAAATCAAATTATCATGGAGAGATAATATGAAACAAAGAAGAGAAAAGATGAAATGCCCGGTTTGTGATTTTAATTTTATTCCAGAATCTTTTCAATTTGAAAAAATAAGTTTCGATCAGTTAACAACTAAAGGTGAACTTATAGAATTTCTAAATGGTAAACATCAGCTTGAGCTAAAACCATTTACTTCAGTAAAGGGGTCATTTGTGACATACTGCCCACAATGCGGGTATCTTATGAAATTTGCAGCAGAGATTGGTAGAAAGGAGTTATTAGAAGACCCCTCTCTTATAAAAAAATTAGGCGCTATTAAGGAATTTGGGAAGGTCTATAAATATCAATTTGACTCAACTGGGAAGCCTTATATGGATTATTCAGACTATTTCATAGAAAAAGTTGATAATATAAAAAAGCATATAAAAGATGCTTTATATGAGGTAAATTTTGAACATTGGGTAACTTATTATAAGAAATGGAAACAAGATAAAACTATCGACTCGTTCAAATTCTTAATACACTTTTATTCGACATTAGTAGACTATCTGGATTCTCAAATTGAAGATCATAATAATAAAACTATTGCTCAAAAAATCGAGGAATTAAATTTACCTAAAAATCTGGAATTATTAACAAAAAGTGTAAAAGATTTAAGAAATAAGATAGCTCATGATGCCTATGAACTGGATGAAAAAGAAGAAGCGTTAATTGAGAGTACTTTTACTCAATTTATGAGATATCTAATAGTCAAACAATTAACTCCTCTAAATTTAAATAAGATAACGATTGAACGTGAATATGACTTTATTGACCTTAATAAAATAAAGTATGAAATCCAGGAATTTCTACATGTATATTTAGGAAAATTACTGCCTATTAAAGAGTTCTATAATCTTTTCTTAAGTCCTTTATTTGAGGAACTCGGTGTTAAAACTCCTGATTATAATCCCTAAGGCATTTCTTTTAGATTTTTAGTATTTCATTTGGTATTTGTTTTCCTAAATATAATTGAGAAATATTTCTTTAGATCTTTAAACCTTACAAGAAAAGCAGGGACATTTTGTTTATATTTTATGTAGTGTTCTCCAAATCTTTGAATTAATTCTTTCTCTTCTACATACTTTAGATGTATATTAATTCCTATAATAAAAATTAAAAAATAAATCAATGAATAAACTGAAAATCTTAAAAATATACTTCCGATACTGAATAACATTAGAGTGTGATAAGTCGGATGACGTAATATAGAGTAAATCTCATGATCCTGGAGAGTAGACTCTTCTGGGTAATAGATATAGACTAAACCCATATAATCGATTCCAAAAATCATTAACGCTTTCCGAACCACAGCCATCCCTAAACCTACGAAAATTATCGATAATCCTATTCTGATATATATCACTATGATTGAAGAGCCAAATATAATGTCAGAAATTGGAGTTCCTAAATACCAACTAAGATTTTGATTATTAGGATAAGGGATAATAAAGTCAGTAGGGAAAAAGCTATGGATAACAACAGTAATAACCATTGGTATACCAGTTATTACAAATTTAAATGCTTTCTGATACGCCAATTCGCTATATGTATTTAAATATTTATCTCGATTTCTCCAGAATGAATAAACTAAAATGAATCCTATAAATATAATGGTTAATGAACCAAATATAGGAGTTAATGGAGCTATAACCTGTAAAATCGCTACACTACTAAAAATTCGTGGCAATGAATCAGCAATTAATTGAAATGCTATAGAACTTATGAACATAATAGCGACCACTATTATAATTATAGAAAGTCTTTTTCCTTGATAATTTGGCAATTTTTCTTTTAATTTTTCTATTCCTTTCATCATTTTTAATTAACCACCATCATAAATATTGACATAAAAGATATTAAACCTTTTTATATTAGTTTTAATATACTAATGATTAAGATGGTTCCTTATGGAACTGAGAACTAAAACTATTTATGGGTTTAACCAAGAAAATAATTTAAAAGGAGGAATAAATATTGACTAAAATTAAAGTAGAAGTGGAAAAAGTTGAGGGAGAATGTTTTCGATCAATGAAAGAAGGAGATTATTTTATCGTAGAAGATCATAAAATTAAAATACCAGATGGAAAATATATATGTATGTGGGCATTAAACACACTAATGCCTATGTTTCCTTTACTCCTTGAAAGAGATCACTTAGGTGAAGAACATTGGATAAAAGATGCTATACCAATGAAGTGTCCTGATGGAACGGTAAGTTATTCATTTAAATTTATTGATTAATTGAAAATATTATATAAAAAATAGAGGGTTTCTTTTGGAATGGAAAATTAAATTTATCTTTAATTTTACAGAAGATATAAGTTGGAACCATGGATATGCTCAATTTGGCTTTCATGATTATGAAGGAAATTTCTACGCTATACGACATGATAATCATTGGTTAGGGCAATTTACCAAAAATAATGAATTTCCTTGGACTGCAGGTTCTACTAATCCCAACTTAAGTAGTGCACATATTCCTTTTGACTTAAAAAATCCTATGTATATCTCAAAATCCCCCAAAGATAAATCTTTAATAGTCTCAAGTGGAGGAAATAATAAAATCTTTAAGTTATTTCCTAGTGAAAAGAAAGTGGATTTATTTATAGATATGAATGATTTTGGTGTAAAGGATATCGGGAATTGTGTATTCGATAAGGAGGGCAATATATGGATAAATGAAATTACAGGATGTCGAATATGGCAATTTGATTCAAGAGGTCAGAAAAAATATGTATTAGGCAACGGAAAGCCAGGTTTTCAATTAGAACCAGTTAATTATGATAATGTCCAATTTAATTGGATTTATGATATACGATTGGGACCAGATAATAATATATATATAGTTGATAGCCGGAACTATGCTGTTAGAATGATTGATATTGAAAAACAGACAGTTGAATTGATTGCTGGTACAGGTGAACCTGGTTATTCTGGTGATGGTGGATTAGCTAAGAAGGCTACTTTTGGTTCTGATACAAATCAACAGTTTGATGGGCCGTGGGCACTCTCAATTGATGAGTTAGGGAATATTTTTGTTGGAGATACACATAATCATGTTGTTAGAATGATTGAAAAGAAAAAAAAGAAGAAAATTATATCAACAATTGCAGGAAATCCAAATTATACTCCATCTCTAAGAAATTCTGTAGATGAAACGGATCCTTTTAAGATAAACCTCCCCAAAATTTGTAGTATGGATTATTATAATAAGGAGTTATTTATTCCTGAATGGGATGGAGATCTCATAGTTCTTGAAAAGGTTGACTAAAATTCTATAATTCTAACAAAAAAAACAATTATGAATATGGAGAAATTGCAAATTAAGCCAATTGGTTTTGTAGAAAGACAGTCCGCTGATGAAGATGATAAGGACAGGAGCCTCATTTCAAAGATAGTAATTAATGAGAGCTTAACCAAAGCTTTGGATAGCATTGAAGATTTTTCTCATATTTATGTAATCTTCTGGATGGATAAAATCCAGGATACAAGCTATTTGCATCATCCTGGAAAATCACAGGATTCGAAGCCAGTTGGTATTTTTGCAACGAGGGCACCAATTCATCCAAATCCAATTGGTTTGACGTTAGTAGAATTAATAAGACGTGAAAAAAATATTCTATGGGTTAAGGGCCTCGATGCTTATGAAAACACTCCCGTTTTGGATATAAAACCTTATCCAGATTGGGAACGTGGGATTTGTATTACAATTAATGATTTTCGAATCCCAAAATGGCTTAAAAAGAATCAAAACATTGGTTTATAAGCTAATATATCTTATTTAATATAAATTAAATCTCTAAATTCGAAAGACAAAAAATGAGAATATAATGAACAGAGTCTATAAGATTGCTTTATTAATTTTTCTGTACCTTCAAATTATTTTCATATCGATTGTACCGTTAACTTATTGTCAAATAAATGGAGGATCATGGAGATATGAAATTCAAAGCACAAGCATTAGTGCTGGTTCTAACGATATTGACATCTCTGATGATGGCAACTATATTATTGCAGGAAATGTTAATAAAATCTACTTTTTTCACAGGAATCAATCTACTCCAATTTGGATTTATGAAACAGATTATGTTATTCATTCAGTTTCAATTTCATCTGATGGTAGTCTAGCAGCGGCATGCACTGGGAATGGAACGATTTATTGTTTTAAAACATTAGATTACACTAATAATATTTACCCTTTCTGGTATTATAGCGTAAATAATATGATGCATATAGTAGACATTTCTAGTGATGGTAGCTTCGTTGTAGCAGGAGGAGAAGATCAAAGTATTTTTTTATTCAATAATACAAATCTAAATTATCAATTTAACAAATCTACATTCACCCCTTTACACACTTATCTCACAAATGCTTCAATTTATACATTAGATATTTCTTCTGATGGAAAATATATTATTGTAGGGGCAAGTAATGAAGTAATATTATTAAATAGAACAAATTTGGACTTTTTATGGAAACATGCTGATAGCAGTATGGATATTATCAGGGTAACAATTTCAGATAATGGTTCTTATATGGCAGCAAGTAGCTATGATGGATATCTCTATTTTTTTAATCATACAAGTTCAATCCCCGAATGGAATGTATCAACTAGTATAGGATATTTTAGAGGGCTTGACATTTCTGGAGATGGGGAATATTTAGTGGCTGTAAGTAGTCATACTAGATTACATTTTTTTAATCGATCGAGTTCCCAACCAGAATGGGTTTATAACCCACATGCAGAAATAGGAAAATCTGTTGCTATTTCTTACAATGGCTCATATTTTGCAGCAGGAGTTCAAAATATTACTAGTAATCGGTTTAATAAAGTATTATTTTTCAATACGTCTGAAACTACACCTAAATTAGAGTTAAATGTACCAGCACAGACAGAAATATCTCTTGATATCTCTGCAGATGGGAGATTTATAGCAGTAAAGTCTGGTTTATATATTTCTTTATACGATCTCTTAGATCCATTCATAGCGAGTAGTTCTGGAACAATTTCACTGTTTATAATTCCAGGATTAATAATATCTATAGTGGTAATTTTCTTAATAATGTTTAAAATCAATAAAAAACCATAACCAACAACTTTTTTTTTATTTTTTAAATTTGAATTAAAATATTTTAAATCGTAGTTATGGAAATAGATGGGTTTTTTAATGATATTTATTTTAGAAGTTTATGAAAGTTCCAATAGAGTTATTATATCCTGCTCCATTCTACAATTTTCTAAATTATATTTCAGAATCTGATGTTGATGGCCCAATTCTAGATTGTGGCTCAGGTGGACCTAGGCCAAAACAAAGCCTTTTTGTACTGCTAGGATTTGAGGCTATTGGTATAGAGAATTCAGAAGAGAGACTGGAAATGGCACAAGATTATGCTAAACAACAAAAGTTAGAATTAACTATGAAAAATGGGGATATGCGTTCAATACCATTTGAATCTAATTACTTTGGATATGTTTATTCTTGGAATACGATATTTCATATGAAAAAAATTGATATTAAAAAAGCTGTGGCTGAAATGATTCGTGTCTTAAAACCAGGAGGGGTTTGTTTCGTTAACTTCCTTTCAGTAGATTCTGAATATTGTGGTAAAGGTGAACAACAGAGTCCTGGTGAATTTTTGCTAATTGAAGAGGATGAAAGAATTTTGCATACTTTTTTCACTGATGAAGAGTCTGACAGCTTTTTTGAGAATCTGGAGATAGAGATATTGTATAAAGAAAAAAGAATATATCATAAGAAAATTGAAGATCGACTAATGAAAGACAGCTATATTGATTATATTGTTCAAAAGAAAAAATCTTAAGAAGGAAACCTATCCATTTTTATTTTAGATAATTGAAACCCTGCTTCTATCATATCAGGAAGGTTATTTTTCATACCAAATTCAATATAAGCTAGAAATGACCATCCATATAAGAATTTCATTCTATATTCGAAATTAGCATCCATATGTCCTTTATAGGTTGAAAGAATATTTCTCAAAAAGATATTTCCTTCATCATAGAAAAGAAAATCTACAGCAGGATCATATATCCTTGATTCTTCAAAATCTACTATTCCAGTTATTTTAAAAGTCTTAGGATTAACGATTATATTGGAAATATCAAAATCTCCATGTATAATAGTGTATTTAAAATCGAAATTTTTTTCATTATTTAAGAATTTATCAAAAAGATTAGTTATCCATTTTCTTTGAGCTGAATTCAACACATGAAATACTGTTTTTTGGATTTCTTCAAAAAATTTTTGCCAATCTTTCTTATATTTTTCACAAGAAAATACATTATCTACTATTTTATTCTTCAAAGCTTCTTGAAATAATTCATTTGAATGCAATTCGGATAGAAATATACCTATTTCTTTAGCAATTTTAATTTTTTGATCTTTTGAAGCTTTATAAAAACATTTCGATAAGGGACTTCCTTCAATTTTTTCATATCCCATAAGTGGGCAATCTTCTTCTAGAGATATATAGATTGGCTCGGGGATGGATACAGATACATATTTTTGGATGTGATATAACATTTTAACCTCATTTTGAATAAGCCTAACACCATCAATGTTTCGAAAGTGTTTATCAGGGATCCGGAAAATGAACTGATTTTTTACCTCAAAAACGTTATAAGTTCCATGGTAAAAGAACTTAATATCGTTTTCACTGATATCTGGGAAAAATGGATATAAAGAATCGATTACGTTATCTAAAGAGATATCGGTTGCTCGTTTTTCCTCGAAGAATGCCATTTTTGGAAAATATAATTTCTAATTATCAAGTTTTTATTTTGCAAATATAATTTAATGTATTTAATATAATCCGTTTCTTGGTATCTATTGTTTTTATCTTTTTCAGATCAAATCCTTTTTATAATGGAATGTTTTATCTTAAGATATGAATATCCTAAATGCATTTATTATAATTCATCTTAAACTTAAGCAATACAAAATACAGTTTATATTCTTTTTTCTGTTTTGGCTTGGTGGGTTTCTTTTTTTTCTCATTACAGAATACGAATATAATTTAGGCCAAATACTCTTGTTTTCAATAACGGTGAACATTCCACCCGATGTAGCAGATTTTGGTAAATTCTATGCTGTAATATGGCCGATATTATTAGAAGTTATATTTTTTGGATTTATTATGGGGGAATTATTTGAAAAATATAATCCAGTTATTACTAGTAGAATACTCGCCTCACATAAGCGAAATCATGCTGTAATTATTGGTTATCATCATTTATCCGAGAGAATAATAGAATATTGTATCAAGAATAAAAAACAATTCTGTCTTATTGAAGATGACGAGGAATTAGTTGAAGATTTAATTAATGCAGGAAATCCAGTTGTAATTGGTGATGCAACTGAAACAGCTAACCTTGAATGGGCAAATATTAAACGTGCTAAAGAAGTTTTTATCAATATTAATGATGTGAGAGTAGCAATAATTTGTACAGAAAAAATTCGCAAGATGAATCCAGATTGCCATATTTATGTCCGAGCATTTGAAGATCACGTGCAGGAGTATCTTAGACAAGCTCCATTGAAAGCTTTTTCCTTTTCTACATCTAAATGGGCAATAGATTCTGTCATTGAATGGACTAGAAATAAAATTGGCACTGCAATTGTTATAGGAAGAGATAACTTAACACATAGAATTGCGTATCATATATCTCAACAACCAAATCGTGAAGTTTACCTTTTTGATGACATTCATGATGGTATTGAATTTGTTGTGAATAAACAATTACATATTTGTAATGAATTTGCATGCTTTCTAAGCGATTTACGAGCTCATGTAAACTTAGAAGAAGTAACTCAAGTTTTTATTTGTTGGAAAGAAGAATCAGAATTCGATGAATCTATTTACCTTACATCTAAATTAAATTTACGATTTCCCCATATTGAAGTGTTTGTTAGAATCTTCGATGAGGAACTTAAGGATATAATAAAAAAATATAATGCTAAAACATTTTCAACCTCAAAAAAAGCCTTTAAAATGCTTCAAAAGATAGTCTATCAAGATTCGGTAATTACTCCAAAAATAGTAAAATAAAAGATATTGCTTTTTAAATTTAAATAATTAAGGAGTTATATTTCTCCTTCAAGAAATTTATTTGCAAGCCGAAGTATGAATTCTGTTATTTCTTCATTTGATAAATTAACCATGTTCATTAGAGAACGCCTAAAATCGATTTGGTCTAAAAAACCAAAAATAATCATTATTATAACAAAATTTAGATGAATAGGATTGGATGGTGATGAAATAGTACCATCATTTTTACCAATTTCAATAGCATTTTGCCATAGCTGCCTATAATTAATATAATATTCCAATAACTCAAGAAAGATTTTATTTTGTGACGAAAATTCAGAGATTTTCTGAATCTCTTTTTTTTCTATCATAATATTATAAAATGCTTCTTGAATAGGAAGATTTAATTCTTTACTCCTATAAAAAAACCTTCTTAATAATCTGGAATAAGTGGGGAATTCTAAAAGATCTTTTACTAAATTTTCAGTTAGAAATAATACAAGTTGTTTGCCTGAATATTTAGTGAAATCTAATAATTTGTATTGAGCAATCCAATCCTCTAGTTTTGATATCCCAATATAAAAATAAATTTCTTCTTTTGTATTAAAATAGTTATATAAAGTTGCTCTACTTAAAGCAGCTAAATCGGCAATTTCCTCCATTGTAATGAAATCAAAGCCTTTTTCAGAAAATAATTCTTTTGCTGCTTTTAAAATTATATTTTTTGTTCTTAATATCTTTCGTTCTTTTTTAGTTAAATCTTCAGAATGACCAATTCCTTGGTTTTTCATAACAATAGTAATAACGATTAATTTAACTTTACACTGTGTCTAATAATTATATATAGCGTCCAAAAATTTAAATATATGCATTTATTATTATAAAAATAGACACTGAGTCTAAAAAAAAGACGCATAATATAATTAGAATTATATAATTTTCAGAATATTGGAGCAATTGGATTATATAGAATATTCAAAGTTATAATTTGAAGGATATGATAATAACAGGTGTAATTTTTGAAATATGGAAGACCCTAGGATTAAGGTTTTTATAGTAGATGATGACAAAGATATTTTGCAGCTATACTCCTTACATTTTGAACTTAATGGATTGAAAATTGTAGGTACAGCGAATAATGGAATTAAAGCTATAAAAAAATTAAAAAATTCTATTATCAAACCAGATTTTATTGTTCTCGATTATCACATGCCAATCATTAATGGAGTTGAAACAGCTAAAATAATTTTAAAAATTGACAATTCTATTAAAATTATTATGATTAGTGGAGATTCTTCTATAAAAGAAAAAGCACTTTCGAATGGTATTATTGATTTCCATGAAAAAACTAATAATATTCAAAA
Source organism: Promethearchaeota archaeon (assembly GCA_048941605.1). Classification (GTDB taxonomy): domain Archaea; phylum Asgardarchaeota; class Lokiarchaeia; order Sigyniarchaeales; family SOKP01; genus Loki-b32. The sequence goes on from JBHLNL010000040.1 coordinate 12,927, forward strand.
TCTCTGTCAAAAAATTAAGGAAATTTATAATTTCTCTATTTAATTACTCCAAAAATGATGAGAATATGAGATAAATAATATCATATTTTTGAGAAATATGAAATATTAAATCTTCTCAACCAATATTAAAATTTATCAACAAAATTGAAAATTTATATTAATGAATTAAAGAAATCGGGATTAGTTCTGAGTTGTAAACTCTTATAAAACCTAAAAAAAAAAATTATAATGATTTATTCTTCTGGAGGTGGCTCCATTCCTAAAATTTTATACGCTTCTGCTATTTTTATTTTTTTATTAATTTAAATTAGATTTATAATAAGGAAACTAAAATAGTTTAATATTTAAAGATAACATTTTTGTCTAATGTCATAGATTTTTGTGATATAAATTATTCAATTCAATCTAATTCTACTCCGAAATTACATTTTTTACACATTTTTGCTCCATGAAATAAGTGGTTCCCGCATTCTGGGCATTTATATCTTTTTTCCTCCTCCTCAACCCATTTTTCAGTTCCAAGATCCTGCCAAGCAGGAATTGCGCGAAGCATAACTTTTTTATCTAATGGATCTGGCCAATTTGTTATAATTGTACACGGAAAATTATTGCATTGATAACATCCTTCAAATTCTTTATGCTTAGTGCAATCTTTAATAGGACATGTTCGACAGAAATGAAATATAATCCCATCAGATAAACAACCTGTACAAGCAATATCTTCCACGCTTTTTGCTCCAAAATCGCTAAGAGTTGATAATATTTCTTTTTTGAATTCTAAATCATTTTCCTTATGAGCTTTATAGATTCTACAAACTCCACAATACAATCCACATGGAGCTAGAAGTTCTTTTGTAATTTCAACCATTTCAAAACTACTCCAATAAGGTGGCTCAATAGTGTAATTTATATACAATTTTAATATTTTAAATTTAAGATGTTTATATTTAGTGAATATAATTGTATATTATTCACAAATATTTAAATATTTTGCACTATATCTAGTAATTATTAAAAAAACTAAACAACATCTAAAATCAAATGATTGATGATCTCAATAAAAATATCTTAGAAGAATATCAAAAAGATGCGAGTATAACCTATAGAACACTTGCAAAGAAAATTGGAGTGCCTGCATCTACAATCTTTTCAAGGATTAAACAATTGAAAGATTCTGGAGTTATAAAAGGGATCATCCCTTTAGTATCTTCTGAGGCAGTTGGGAAACCTACAACAGCTTGGATCAAAATTGATCTTGATATTGATACAGATTGCTGTGATTTTGCTGACGAAGTGGCGAAAAATAACAAGATTATGGAGGTTCATGAAATTGCAGGTGAGTGGGATATACTATTAAAAGTTAAAGTAAAAGATAATCTGGCATTGCATGACCTAACTAAGGAAATAAGTAAAATACCAGGTATTAAAGATATGCAATCAATCATTTGTTATAAGACAATAAAAGAAGACCCCAGGATTTCCTTCTAATTCATAGAGTATAATTCAAGATATTAAGTTTTTGAAGTTAATAACGCTATAAATTAAAAAGAAATTTAAGTTTATTATAAGAGTTGATAGTTATGGCAGAAAACAGTAATATAATAAAAAATTTTTACAAAGGCTTAGAACTGAATGGTTATAAAGGAAAAATAGTTTCTGCGGAACATATTCCAGAATTACGCAATGATGTTCAAAAACTTTATAAGCAAAATCTTTTAGATCCCAAATTTTATGAATATTACAAATCTTTTTTTGAATTTGAACCAGAGGTTGATTTTCCAGAAATAAGATCGCTTTTTATCGTTGCAGTTCCAGTACCTCAATTTGAAGCAATTTTTCACTGGAAAAATGAAGTAATTTCATTACTTATACCTCCCACTTACTTATATGGACTTGAAATAATTAATGAGATGAAAGAGTTTATGAATAAAATTTTCGAATCAAGTGGGTATAAGGTAGCATATGCTCGTCTTCCTCAAAAAACACTAGCAGTTCGCTCCGGATTAGCAGAATATGGTAGAAATAATATTACTTATGTACCAGGAATGGGAAGTTTCCATCGCTTAACAACATTATATTCAGATTTTCCTACAGAGGAAGATAACTGGCAAGAATTAAAATTGATGGATATATGTGAAGAATGTTCAGCATGTACACGTAAATGCCCTACAGGTGCAATTCCAACTGATCGTATTCTATTACGAGTTATGCGTTGTCTTACTTATCATAATGAGCAACCCCCAGAGATTCCCTTTCCAGATTGGATTGATCCTGCCTGGCATAATTGTTTAGTAGGTTGTCTTCATTGTCAGAAAGTATGTCCTGCAAACAAAAAAGTTAAAAATTGGATTGAAAAGGGACCTGAATTTAATGAAGAAGAAACAAAATTAATATTTGATGGAATAAGTTTTGATGATCTTCATAAAGATCTCAAGGAAAAAATAGAAAAGTATGACTTGACCAATTATTTTGAGCTTCTTCCGCGGAATTTAACTCCATTTTTTAATAAGTAAACAGCTTTACTTAATTTACCATTCATATCTACATTTAGTGCAAGATTTCTTTTTTGCGTAAATACGTCTTGGAATATAGCTAATTACATTAGATTTATCATCAATTTCCCTTATTGCAAAACCCATTGCACCACAATTTGGGCATACTCTTTTATTCAATCTTGGATCTGTACTAGCAGAGAAGGAAGATTTTGGTTGTTCTATGGAAGGTACTTCAGAGTGAGGTAGAGGTTTAGGTATAGGGGATGGTGTATATGATTGTTGACTAGGATAAGTTGGAGGGCCTATTTGATGTGAAATGTCTTGAATTTGTGCTTTAAGTCTATGATTCTCATTATTTAATTCAGATATTTGATGATCCTTTTCAGCAAGAAGCGCTTGATAAAAATGAATTTTAGAGAATAATTCAGTGATTTGATCTGTTAATTTATTAATGGTATTTTCATATTCCGATATAGGATCATCTGGATTGTTATACATCAAAATTCTTGAACCTCTTAATCTATAAAAATGTCGCTTCTTTCTATTGATTTTAGTTTGGTTTAATATATAAATGTTTTTTGAGAGTAAATTTTGAAAAAAAGTAAAAGAAAGAAATAATCTTAATTTTTGTTTGTTATATTATTTAAATAGAGATTTTTGTAAATGAATTCTTTATGTCTTTTTTGTCATTCTTTTTTTCGAAAATTTAAAAGCAATTATAACCATAATTATGCCTAAGATAAGAAAAATCGTTGAGTTAAAGACCTCAGCAGCTTCAGCTCTCCAAAAAATATTTGGTTCTACTAATTCCGGCTTAAATCCAAGTATATAATGAAAATAAATCTCACTCATAAAAGACAGAATTATTAATAAGATCCCAGTAATTAATATTACTCTTTCAGCTGGATTAAATCTATTCTTTTTTCTTTCATTCATGATTGTATAATTTATACTATTAATAGTCAATATCTCTCAATTGCCCAAAATTTTCAATCTTATTATATTTCTTGTTTTTAGATTGAAAATGTACAAGGATTTGTGAATCCTTAAGCTGTGGAAAGGTTTTAAATAATTTTTTATCTCCATAAATAATCGTTTGAAATACAAGTGGTAAATGACTACGAAATATCCTATCACGCAAACTTGCCCATCCAAACACAAACCCGCCACTCACGTGAAGGTAGAAATGTAATTCAAAGTGTTCATTTTTTTTTTCCCATTCAGCTAAAACCTCATCTCTCATAAAGCGAGTGTAAAGACTTGATAATTGCTTCAGGTTATAATCACTACCTATAGTCAAGAACAGGTCTCCAGTTGAATCAGAATGAGTTAAAGTATATTTACGTGGTAATTTTAATTTATTAGATTCTACCGAAGGATTAAAAACTACATGTAGTTTTGTGGGATTTAGATCTACCATTATTAAGTTTAAAATATTGAAGAATGATGTTTAAACGTTTTTTTTATGAAATATTACTATAAAATATTTAAAATTGTTTTAAATTAATCATAACAATACTTTCTAAATATGAATTTATTAAAGGAATTGTTATAAATGGGTACTCTAAAAGGAAAAACAATTTTCATTACAGGTGCGAGTAGGGGTATAGGAAAAGCTATAGCATTACGAGCAGCTGCGGATGGTGCTAACATTGCTGTAGTGGCTAAAACTAAAGATCCTCACCCAAAATTACCAGGGACAGTATTTTCTGCCGTAGAAGATATTAAATCTACCGGAGGTAATGCAATTCCATGCATTACAGATATAAGATTTGAAGATCAAGTTCAAGCGGCTGTTAAAGCTACAGTTGACAAATTTGGAAGTATAGATATTCTTATAAATAATGCTAGTGCAATTAATTTATCCCCCACTTTAGAAATTGAAATGAAGAGATACGATCTTATGTTTTCTGTTAACGTACGAGGAACTTTTCTATGTTCAAAGTTATGTATTCCATATTTAAGAGAAGCAGAGAATCCTCACATTTTAAATTTGTCCCCTCCTCTAAATATGGACCCAAAATGGTTTAAGAATAATTTATCATATACTATAGCTAAATACGGAATGAGTATGTGTGTCTTAGGAATGGCAGAAGAATTTCGAAAAGATGGAATTGCTGTTAATGCATTGTGGCCAAAAACTCCTATAGCTACTGCAGCTGTTAGAAATTTATTAGGTGGAGAATCAACAGTCAAGCATTCAAGAAAACCAGAAATTGTTGCGGATGCTGCTTATCTTATTTTACTTAAACCAAGTAGAGAGTGTACAGGGAACTTTTTCATTGATGAAGAAGTCTTACTTAAACATGGGGTGACTGATTTAAAGAAATATTCAATCGATCATAATTCTAAATTATATCTTGATTTCTTTCTATAATAGGAAAATTAAAAAAAAAAAGTTATTAAAAATTGATTTTTTGAGTTTACATCCCAAATAGCCAGCGCCACCACCACTCACTGCCTTCAACTTTAAGAACATCTGCCATGAATGTATAAGAGCTTCCAAATGTATGTTCGAATCCAGGTTGGTTGGCAACTACCATTACAGAATATAATTCGAAACCACCATTATCAATCAATGGTGCTTCATGAAGACCTGTTTCAGTTACAGGATCGAGACACATAGATTCTATAGAGTATGTAGAACTCAATAATACTCCATTCTTGCCATACACATTAAAAAAGTCAATAAAATTCACATTAAAATCATTGTCATAAAGGATATCACTTCTGAACCAACCATTATTAACAGTCCAACCATCTGGCCCAGCTTCAACGTTATCAAAGAAGGGTACAGCGAGCTCGGGAATTGAAATATCATCAATATACCATCCCGCTTCAAGTGTATAAGGATCAGTCCAGTATGTAAAGTATAATTCAATATCATGTCCACTAAATGGCGATAGATCCATTGACTCTAAGTACCAACCACCACTTGAACCCGTGAAAGCATTCCAAGTTCCTGCATCATAATAATCTGTTGGTTCAAAACCAGCTGGACAATTTGGATTATCAGTTTGGTAATTAAAACCCACATCTGCAACTGTTAAAGTTCCTGGAAGGGTGCACCACTCATCTGTATTAAGATCATGGACTTCTACATAACCAAAATCCCATTCTTCTTCGATCTCAAAATTGCTCATAAAGCTCAAAGTTGCTCCTCCTTCTGGAATTGTAAAGGTTTGACCAAGTCTATACCATGCCCATCCATCCCCGCCTGAATGCCACTTATAATCACCACTCCATGCTGGAACTCCACAGAAGTCATCACCATCAAATTCTACTGTGAGCATATGGGATGCTCCTTCTTTGTAGAATCTAACATAATTAGCAACATAGGGTAGTGAGGATCCATATGGATAAGGCATTCCAGAGGTGGGATAATTATTAACCAGCCAATTAAAGAAGGGAGTATTATCACCTGACTGCCACATTTCCATAACTAATGGGATGGAAAATCCTTCTGTATCTGTAGATGGAATATCCAACCCATAATAACCATAAATCCCTCCTGCAATTGATGTATCATCTAGATAGTTTGCGAGAGCCCAATCCTGAAATATTGCATCAAAATCTTTTCCATTGCCATAAGTAATTAGTAAATCATTCCATGCTGCTATTCCATTGTCTTGGTGATGAACGAGATCCCATATTAGTTGATCTCCACCATAATGTTCCCACATATAATATGTCCACAGGAATGTCACTCCATAGTCAGCTAAAGTACCTTGCCAGAATGTTAAAGATATATCCCACCAGTAGATTAAATATTCTGAGATATGTCCCGCTGGAAATCCATATCCGCAAATCAATTCAGCCAATACAGAACATCCTTCATTCACCCAAGATAATTCATCATCATCTACATCATGATGTACAAGATGTTGAAATTCGTGAGCAAATGTACCTTCATACTGTACTGGAAGTGGTCCAAGACCATAAAAGATTTCGGTTGGATAACCTTGTCGTCTCCACCATTGGTATGTATCCATGTGGAATATGTTAGCGTTATTTTCATCACTTACTTTTGACCAAAAGTAACCGATTATAAACCAACCAGCGCCAATTGGATCATAAAAGAGACCGTCTCGAATGTTGAAAATTAATACTTGGATCTTAAAATCACCTAAGGGACCTGGTCGAGGGCTATATTCACCAAAATGGTCAACAACACTATCATGAATATTACCATCAAATTCATCTTTAATTTCGATCAAATCCTCTCCAGTTATCCAATCTCGATAACCAGGTGGTAAGTAATAACCATCTTCATCGGGATCAGGTGCCCCTGCTTCAGCAGCATCAATACCTATATTACTCCATGGATAAGCGAAATACCATTTATTTTCTTCAAAAGTTGCACCCGGAACGAATTCATCTTGGAATCCGTCATCCCATATATCTGGATTCAATCCAATCCAAATATTACACAATTCCCCTTCTAATACACATTCAAATTCTTGTTCATAAATACCACCATAAAAATCATCACTACAATTCACAACCCATGTCTCAGTTGTAGAAGGTTGTACTGTTGAAGTTGTTATACCTGCTAAAAATGGTAGATCCTCTATTGATTTGCCTTCAAGACGATGACTTCCATCAATTGATTTATAATCCCTATTTGCAAGATAACTTTGTAAGTCCGCAAATTTACTTTCGGTTTTTGCAGTTACCAAGAAAGCTAATGAAATACTAGCAACATTTACAAAAATTACGGCTAATAAAATTGCTAAAATTTGTTTTTTTCTCATATTTTCACACCCAATAAAAGAGTGTGGTTAAACAAAATTCAAGTGAAATAAAAAGAAATTAGGTATAATTTTCCCCAATTAACAAAATTGTATTAATAAAAACATTGCTATAAAAAATGTTTTAGATAATTAATTTCATTTCCAACAATTAATTTGTCAAAGACATAAAAACGATGCTACATTAAATTTAACTATAAGAGAATTTTTTTTCTAATTTTTTTTAAATTCAATAAGATTTTTAGGATAGATTTATGCAACGTGTTCTTACAAAAATAAAGCAAGATAATAGAGAATTTGTTACTTCTGAAGAATTGAGAGAATATTGTAGAGAACAATATTTTAATCATAAGGTAATTAGCGACTATTTAATATCTCGAGGTTTTATATTGAATATATTAGATGATATCTATTATGTAAAATCTGATGAGGAGATTAATAAAAATAAACTAAATTATTCTCTCTTAGAGCTTGTAGGTAAAGGTTTAAAATTAAAACGTGTCAAAAATTGGTATTATGGACTTTATACAGCATTAAATTTAATTGATGTTGATCATGACCATGAAGATGATTTTTTCTATATAATTAATGATCAAATTTTAAATAATAGTCCAATAAAGATTTTAGGTAAAAATTTTCGGTTTTTAAGATTTAAAAATGCTCTTTTTAATTTTGGAATATTAAATAACAAAGTAAAATATTCAGATCTCGAAAAGACAATACTAGATCTGATCTATTTGTGGGAAATAAATCATATGAATGAAAATAGAATTTTAATTGAGATATCTAAATTGATGAATGGAATCTCTGAAAAGAAAATTCTGGATTATTCTCAACATTATCCAGAATCTAATATAAAGCTGTTGAAAAAAGCGTTAAACCATAAATAAATTATAAATCAGTTTTCTGCTTAATTGGATTTAGTTTTGACTAGAGAATTTAAATATTTTTTAAAATCTGAAGTTAGTTTACTATTATAATATGAGTTTTTTCCTGTTTCTCTCTTATATTTTTTTGTTATTTTCTGCTTCCAATTTTTAAAATTTTGTGTTTCAGAACGATTCCATATAGCATTCTTTCCTGTTAATGTCTTAAATATATCTTGCTCTGAAATTTCTTTTTCTTGTTTTTTTTTAAGTGGTATTTTTTTACTAGGTTTAATTGATTTATTGTCCTTTTTAACTGTTCTTTTATCAATTAAATTCTTTAAATACAATGAGAACTGTTTTGTTGGTTTTTGTTTATAATAAGCAATTTTCCCTGTTTCAATTTGATATTTATGTTTATTTTTTGCCTTCCAATCATGAAAAGCTTTTGTTTCTGCTCCATTCCAAATACTATTTTTTTTCGTCAAGTTTTCAAATACAAAAGCTTCAATATCTTGAATCTCATTCTCTTTTCCAGCTTTTGATTCTTTTTTGATTTTTTTATTTTCAATGCTAATCTTTTGTTTACTTTTATGATTTATAATCTCTAAAACATCAGATCCATTAATTTTCTCTCCACTACCAATCGTGAAAAATGGGTCCTCTAATGCATCTAGATGAACAGAGAAATTGAAAACTTGATGATCGTTTAAAGCCGGTCCTAGATACTTTGCTAACATAGTCAAAGTGCCATTGTCTTGAGAAATTTCAATGAAATTATTTGAATTTTTTGTGGATTGATATAAAGAAAGATGAACAAAATCACGTATTTTATCAAGTTCTTTTAAGGTTTCTTTGTTTTTTATAAATGTATTAAAATTTGACTGCTTTTTACCATTTATTGAAACATTATTAGCCGTTAAATTGTATCCTGCGCCTTTCCTCAATGTTTTTTGAACAATAAACTTGATAATTTTCTTAATTTGAATCCATTTAGACTTTTTTGCTAAACCAACTATCTCTCTTAAACTCTCTTCAGTCATCAATAACACTTAAGTAAAAAAACTCGAAATTCCTCAACCCATTTGGGAAAGATTATACTTTTTTTTCCAAAATATACATGAAAAAAGATCTTAATATATTTTTATTTTTAACGATATCCAATTAAATTTCAAATATGAGTAATTTTCGTTAATAAAACACGAAAATTAATTATAAATTCTACACTTTCTATGATTTTTTAAAAGGGCTGGGAATCCATTTTGGCACTTTCTTCTTATATTCTCTGTATTGTTCGCCAAACATATTTTCAAGTATATCTTCTTCGTAATTTACCATCCAGTTATAAACCAAGACAACTATAACGAAGAAAGCAATACTAATTAATGAAATGGCTAAAAATAAGAATGCTATATAGATTAACAGAATCCCTAAATACATTGGATTTCTTACATGTCCTAGAATCCCATTTGTTATTAATTTATTAGGAGGTTGATGAGATTTAAATATTGTACGGTGAGAAGACATGATAAAAGTAATAGAAATTGCCAAGATTAATACAAATAAAATTAATCGAACAAAGAAAGGAATATAACTATTCAAAAAAATAGAAAACCTAAAAACACTTGAATCTAAAAACCAAATTAAGAAGAAAACTATAGGTAGTGTAGCCTGATATATGTGGCCATAGGGAACTTCTCTTTCATGACCTTCATGTCTCTTTACATCCATTTTGAATCCTTAATTCTATTTGTATAATAATTTAGAATTCTATGCTTTCTATTTATTTTTTATATAGTCCAATTTTTCATATTACTTTATAATTTTTTCATACTCATAATAAAAGGATCCTAAATTGAAAGGAATTATACAAATTTTATTGGAATGGTTATTATCTCCCTTTTTGAAAAATAATAAGATCATTTAATAATCCCTAAAAATTGTAAGTATATAACTAATTATTATTAGATCGATGGAATTAAGGATTATGAGTATGAAAGGAAAAATTTG
>JBHLNL010000197.1:0-5321 GCA_048941605.1 Promethearchaeota archaeon
TAAAGATAAAAAGTACTCATCATAAGAAAAATATCGTAGAAATTCTAGCAGCTCCTTATTTGAGAGATAAATTAAATTTAAAAGATGGAGATCGACTAAGAATAGAATTTCCTAAAAATTAAATAAATATTTTCTCTCTATCTTCTATTTATTAATTGTTCTTATTTATTATGTAATAAATACGTATTACTCTAAAGAGAAAAGTTCCAATAACAAGCCACATGAATATAAATAAAAATAGATTATCAAGATTGTAAAAGTAACCTATAATAGCAGTGATAACAATAAAAAGTAACCTTTCTGATCTTGCCATAATACCAATATCAAAATTTCCCTTAAAAAAAACTTCTGCTCTGGCTCTACTATAACTTATCATAATTGAAATGATAAATGATATAAAAATTATGAACTTCATATCAATAAAACTCCAAAGCAACTGATTATAATTGAAAATAAACAATCCAAAAAATATGAAAAACTCCGAAATTCTATCCATGAAAGAATCAAAAAAGCCACCAAATTTAGTACATTTATTGGTTAATCTAGCAATTGCTCCATCACACCCATCCATAATTCCAGTAATAAATACAAAAATAGAAAACCATAATAGATTTCTAAAAAATGCTAAAGATATAAAGCTTACAATAGAAAAACAAGCCATAATTATAGTTGCTATATTTGGTGTAACTCTAATTCTAACTAATCCTTTAGCTATTAGATTCACCAAAGGTTTAAATAAAGATCTTACTCTAAATTTGGAAGCCATATTTTTTAGTTTTTTATAGATTAAATTAAAATATATTTCGCATTATAAAATAACATAGTTTTTTTATTTTGGTTATTTTAAATATATAAATTAATGATTTAAACAATAAGGAGATTGAAAACTCTTGAAATTACGCCTTATTTTAAAAACCACTTCTAAGAAAAATAAGGAAATAACTATTAAATTCAATATTGCTCCTAGTAAACATATAGGTTTTATTAATTTTATTAATATGGCTTTAAACCAAAATTTACCAATTGATTTATCTTTTGAGAAAATTTCAAAAACAGGTGAGCGAGAGGAGAGCAAAATATTTGGACAATTTAAGCTACAAGGAAAAATGGACTCAAAAATGTACGAGCTAGAGCAAGAGATTCAAGATGCAGAGCGTAAAAGAAAAAAACAACAACAAAAAAGAAAACAACATTAAAATTTTATTTTTCACCATACCAATCTACATTATTGATACAACCTAAATAATAAGTAAGAAAGTTCAATTTCTATGAAATTAAAAGTTTCTGTAAGGGTGCCAGGTCGAATTTGTCTTATGGGAGATAAGATAGATTTATTAGGTAAACCAGTAATTGGAATGGCTATCAATTTAATGATGACAATAAATTATGAAGAAAGGACAGATAATATAGTTCAATTCTTTAGCCATAATACAAAAGAAAATGTAGAATTCAAGATAGGTGAAACACCTCCACTTAATATAGATTTAGCTTATTGGAGTGTATTATATGAAAGATTAAAGAATCATATAAAATCTGGATTTTATATTAATGTTAAATCAGATATTCCAATAGGTGCGGGATTGTCTACATCTGCGGCACTATCAATTGGTTTTATTAAAGCACTAAATCAAGCTCTTAAATTAAATTTAACTAATGCTGATATCGCAGAACTTGCCTATTTAGGAGAAAATCACGATCTTGGTATTCAATGTGGTAGATTAGATCAATATACAGAAGCATATGGGGGTATAGTATTCATACGTACAGATGAACATCCTCAAGTAGAACATTTAGACATTGAAAAATTACCGATAGTCGTGGGATATTCAATGGAAAAAAGAAAAGCATCTGTTATATTAAATAGAATAAAAAAAAACATACAAAAAAAAGATCCACCCACATTGAAAGCTTTTAAAGTAATAGAAAATTGTGTTTATCAAGCAAAGGACGCTATATTAAAAAAAGATTTTAGGAAATTAGGGGAATTAATGGATAAGCAGCAAAAACAAGAAGCAATTCTTAAAACTGACACTGAGAAAATTTTAAAATTATGTAGTGTAGCAAGAGATGCTGGTGCATTGGGTGCTAAACAAATGGGTGCCGGTGGAGGGGGTTGTATGGTTGCAATAGCGCCTGGAAATCAAAAAGAAGTTGCTCAAGCAATTACCAATGCTGGAGGAAAATCTTGGATCTTTGACATATTTAGATATTCTAAATAATTCTCCGATATTCAAATTCCCAAGTCTTTTTAACATAAAGTGAATCATTTATTGTATCGTAAATTACTGCTCTTTCACTTAAACCTCCGATATCTTCCGCTTCAATTACTATTTGATTAGCTTCTAAGTGCTTCTTTACAGCATCAATATTTTCTTGATATGTCATATCATAATCTAAAAATAATTTTGCTCCTCCAACTATTAGTGCATTAATATTTGATTTTTTTGCACCATGATAAAGTATATTATTATACAAATCTTTAACCGAGGTATCAATAAATGTATGAGGGAAAAGTAAATGATAACCTTGTTTTGAAGCTGATGAAGAGGGTAATGATATATGAGACAATGCAAAAATATTATTCACTGGATCCTTTAGTACCAAACCGATGCCTGATCCTAATCCTTTTATAATAAATTTTGTAGCAGCTTCATTTTTATCGAAAGAATTTATCAACCCATAATATCCCATAGGAATTATTAATTCCCTTTTATTATTGGGATTGGTTATTCGATCTAAACGTTTTTCTTCATAATTATTTAGATTTTCTTCACTTTTTCTTGATTCTCTAGGAGATCCATTTATTTGGACTTCTTTCTGAACTTTTTGTCTAGTATAGTCCTTCACTTGTCTAATTCGGCTTTCGAATTGCTTTTCTTTTTGCTCTACTAATTTTTCTCGTTGTTCCACTAGTTTGGTAAGACGTTCTAATATTTCTATGCGATTTTTAAATTCTTCTTCTTTTTCTTTTAGTTCTTCCATTAATTCATTTAATTTCTTTTCTTTTCTTTCAATTTTGTCATATCTTTCATCTAAATAAGCAGTTTGTTGCTCTATAGCATTTTCTCGTTGCTCTACCAATAATTCTCGTTGTCTTAATTTTCTTTCCCAGTTTTTAATTGAAGAAAATCTAGATTCTTCTTTAGAATTTTTTATAGATTCTTTTAATTGACTATTTTGCTGAGTAAGGGGATTTCCATTTAAGTTATTATTAATTTCTATCCCTATAATCTTAAGTTCTGTTTCTATACTATCAATTTCACTTATTTTTTTGATTTCTTCGTCAGGTTTTGACTTTTTCGGCTCTAAATCACTTAAAGCTAATTTTTCTGTATATGATAATTCTTTTAGATTCACTTTATTTTGCGCTTTTGATTGAATCTCTTTAATTTTATTATAAATAGGTTGTTTTATGTGGTTTTTTGTTAACTTTTGAGTGTCAAATTTAGAAAATTTTTGATTTTTAAACAAATTGTAAATCCTATTCTTAAGTTTTGGATCTTGAGTAGATAAATTCTTTATATAAAAACGATCTCTCATATTTACTGACTTAAAATTACAATTCTTAAGCGGAAGAGTCTCTGAACCTCCTAAAATTAATAACCCTCCATCAAAAAGTCGTGACTCTAATATCCTTAATAGTTTTTCTCTTGCAAATTGATTTATATAGATAAAGAAATTCCTACAAAATATAACATCATATTTAAGATTTGTATCATGACCTTTAATAATATCTTCCTGGATGAATTTAACTCGATCTTTAATCTCCTTATGTAAAATAAACTTTGAACCAGTTTCTGTATCTTTCTTTGAAAAGTAATTTTGTAAATAGATTTCTGGTGTTTCATGTACAGCGTATTCTCCATAAATCCCTTTTTTTGCAACTTTAAGGGCAACGGGATCAATATCAGAAGCTACAATCTTGAAGTCAGGAAAAGTTTTATCTTTTTTTTTCATCTGATCTAATATCATTGCTATAGTATATGGCTCATCTCCGGTAGCACAAGGTGCTGACCAAATATGAATAGGTCTATTGATAAAATTGACATAAACTTTGAGATAATTCTCAAAATTTTTAAAGATATTAGAATTTCTGAAAAAATAAGTATAATTAATAGTAAATTTATCTAGAAATAAATCAATCTCAATAGGATTTTCACGAATATATTTTATATAATCCTGATAATAATTGAGATTTAAGTTCTTCATCCTAAAATCAATTCTCTTTTCGAGGAATTTCCTTTGATAATGTTCAAATTTCATTCCTGTTGCGCTTTTTAACTCTTCTATGAGCGCATCTATAGATGATGGATTGATTGAGGATGCGGAAATTTTTTACACCAAAACGCCTGCTATTAAGATTTTTTACTCTATTGTAATAAAATGATGTTAATATTAATATTCACTGGAAGAGAAATTTGTGAGGGAGGGTGTAACAAAACATCTAAATAAATTTTGTGGTAAAAAAAAACATTAATATTTCATAGGATTAATTTAAAGAAATAAAACCCATTTTTATAAGATTTTTACATATATTATATACTTGGTTTTGTTTAACGTTTAGGTGATTAGAAATTTGGTTAATTGATTTTTTTCCATCTATTTGGCTATAAACCTCACATGATGTTTCCCCTGTTAAATAATATTTAGGATTAATTTTTTTGGAAGTAGTAAAAGTTGGTATATAATTATAATATTCTGGAATTGATTCAACTTCTACCAATTCTTTTTTTAATTCTTGAATTTCATCTGGGCTATTATCAAAGCTTTTTATCCAATCGACTACTTTGTTGTTATATTCTGCTTGGTGTTTTGTCTCCTGCTCCTCAATATGTTTTTCAATTATATCATTAAATGAATTAAAACGGTCCAATCTTCCATTCCAATTCAAAATTTCATTTATATTAAATTTTTTTAAAAATGAATCAGAGATTTTTAGTAAAAATCTCTGGACATCCACATGATTCGAATTCTTATCATAAGTAGCAAGGTAAATCAAATCTGGAATATTTGGATCTTTTAAAAAGGATAGTTTAAGATTATTATTTGAAAGTTTTAACTCGCTTATCGTCCCCATTTCCTCAAATGAATCTGAGAATGAATTCAATGCAGAAAAGAATCCAGATACCATTATTAGGTTATCTACTTCTGAAAATAAGTTTTTAATATTCGTTGAATTACTAAAACTCTTAGATAATAGTGGCAATCCATCTTTAATAATTAAAACATCGCAAATCATTAATCTCAGAAAAATATCTCTATTCTGATCAAAAATACTATAGCTACTTTATCAGATTAATACTATCTACGAAATTGGAAAA
>JBHLNL010000041.1:0-22999 GCA_048941605.1 Promethearchaeota archaeon
GGAAGTATTCGAAGCAAATATACCATGATCAGGAGAGTTTTCAAGAACAGCTTTACATAGATTTTGTTTTATATCTAATTTTTCTACAACTGCTTCAATTACTAAATCTGCATCTTTAACAGCATCAATGATGTCTTTGGATGTTTTTAGTTTTGCCAAATAGTTTGTAGTATTTGATCCTTTAGGTAAATTGCCTTTTGATTCTAATTTCTCAAATCCTGTTTTTATATAATTTAAACCTTTTTCAATAATTTCTTCATTTATATCGACCGCAGTGATATTATATCCTGCCATTAAACAAACTTGGGCAATTCCCTTGCCCATATCACCAAAACCAAGCATAACAATATGTTTAACATTCGCCATTTATTTCAACTTCAGTTTTGTATATGATTTATAAATATACATTATACATTAAATAGTCTTTTAATAAGCTTTAATAGAATCTACCGATAAAAAATATATCATCTTTAATTGAGAGAAGTGAGAAGAAATTCATAATAGGAATGAGTAGGAAATAACCATAATCTATGTTCTTCTCTATTTTCTCTCTATTGAATAGATAGAATAGTGATCAAACTTTCAATAAACAATTTCATAAAAAGTATTTAAATACCGTTTATTTTTCTATTTAAGAATTAGATTAAAAAAAGATGGTTGAGTTTAAAATAGTACAAGAGAATAATGAACTGAAGATAATTAGTACAGGTTGTTGTCATGATTGCGGAGGTCGTTGTGTTCTAAAAGCTCACGTAAAAAATGGAAAAATTATACGACTTGAGACTGATAATGGAGAAAAACCTCAATTAAGAGCTTGTTTAAGAGGAAGAGCGTATAGACAAAGAGTTTATTCTGACGAAAGGCTCAGATACCCTTTGCGTCGTATTGGTGAACGTGGAGAAGGGATCTTCGAAAAAATTTCTTGGGATGAAGCATTGAAAGAAGTAGCTTCTAAGATTAAAGAGATTAAACGAATTTATGGGAATACAGCCATACTATTTGTGCCTGGTGGAGGAAATCAAGGAATGCTTCATGGTGTTGTATCTCATGCTTTAATGCTTCACCGAATTGGCGGATATACCCGAATGTGGGGTGCTCCATCATATGAAGGTGCTTTATTTGCTTCTATGGCAACTTATGGTACTATAATGACTGGAAATGCTCGTGAAGATTTAATGAACTCTAAATTTATAATAATGTGGGGATGGAATCCAGCAAATACAGTTTGGGATCCTGGTACAAGTTTATGGTTAGCTAAAGCCCGCGAAAAAGGAATAAAAATTGTTGCAATTGATCCAATCTATACTGACTCCGCTGCGGTATTAGCAGAAGATTGGATTCCTATTCGCCCTGGGACTGATACTGCTATGCTTATTGCGATGGCATATGTAATCATAACTGAAAATTTGCATGACATAAGCTTTATTGAAAAATATACAGTCGGCTTTGAAAAATATAAAAGTTATGTGCTTGGAATTCAAGATGAGCAACCTAAAACTCCTGAATGGGCAGAAAAAATAACTAAAGTACCAGCAAAATTGATAAGAAATCTGGCGAAAGAATATGCTACAAAAAAACCAGCAACTTTAATAGCAGGCTGGGGTCCTGCCAGAACTATGTTTGGAGAGCAATATTCAAGAGCTGCGAATGTATTATGTGCAATAACAGGTAATATTGGGATAAATGGAGGATACGCATCAGGGTTTATGAGAGCATATTATAGTCGTGAGAGAATCATTACAGGAGAGAGAAAAAAGTCTGGCCCCATCAAAACAGAAGATGAAAAACCTAAAAAACCTAGAATCCAAGATAATCCAATTGATTTTGGAGCAGATGCTCGCGAAGACAGTTTATTTAAGTTAAAAGGTGGAACCAACCCGGCAAATACTCGTATTCATTATAACGATTATTATAATGCTATATTAAACGGTAAGAAAGGTGGATATCCAGCAGATATAAAAATGGCATATATCGTAGGTACTAATCGTTTAAATCAGTTTGGAAATGTAAATAAGGGAATTAAAGCATTAAAAACACTTGATTTTATAGTAATTTTTGAGCAGTTTATGACACCTACAGCTCAATTAGCAGATATTGTTCTACCTGTAAATACATTCATGGAACGAAATGACATTGCAGTTCCATGGTTAGGAGCACCCTATTATATTTATTTAAACAAAGCTATTGATTCGATTCATGAATCAAAATCCGATTTAGAAATATGTAGAGAACTCTCTAAAAAATTGGGTGTTGAACAGAGTTTATTAGATTTACCAGAAGACCAAATTTTAAAGCTACTCTCTGCTCCCCGGAAGGATATTAAGAGTTATAACAAATTGAAAAGAGATGGGTATTATAAAGTAGAGGTTGAAGAGCCATTTGTTGCGTTTAAAGAACAAATAAAGGACCCAAAAAACAATCTCTTTCCAACATTATCAGGGAAAATTGAAATCTATTGTGAGCACATAGCAGAGAAAAATAATCCATTAATGCCTCCCATTCCAAAATATTTAACACATGAAGAACATTATGATTCACCTAAAGCAGAAAGATTTCCATTGCAACTTATAACTCCCCACAATAAGAGGAGAACGCACTCTACATTGCATAATATTCCATGGTTGCAGGAAGTTGAGCCACATCATGCCTGGATAAATCCTATTGATGCCTTAAAACGCAATATAAAAAATGGAGATTTGATAGAGGTTTATAATGAAAGGGGAAGAGTTCGAATTCCTGCTAGAGTCACTGAACGAATTATCCCGGGAGTAGTTTGTGTTTATCAAGGAGCTTGGTATAACCCAGACAAAAAAGGGATAGATCTCGGTGGATGTGCTAATGTACTAACACAAGATGGTTATTCTCCTGGTGGTGCATTCCCTTTAAATAGTTCTCTTGTGGAAATAGAATTAGCTCCAATTAATAAAAAGGAGGAGAGTTTATGACACAGATGGGTTTTTATTTTGATCAAACAAGATGTATTGGGTGTTATACATGTGTTGTTGCTTGCAAAGATTGGAATGATCTCCCGGTTAGTATCAATTGGAGGATTATAAAGACCATAGAGGATGGAAAATTTCCTAAATTATTTTTAACTTATTTATCTACTTCATGTAATCATTGTATAGATCCTCCTTGTGTGAAAGCTTGTCCAACAGGAGCAATTATCAAAAGACAATCTGATGGAATTGTAGTTGTGAATTCTGAAAAGTGTTTGGGGAAGAAAGATTGTGGTCCAAAATGCTTAAAAGTTTGCCCTTGGGATATACCTCAATTTCGTAGTGAAGAAAATGCAAAAATGGAAAAATGTAATTTCTGCTTTGAACGTTTAGAGAAAGGGCAACAAACAATTTGTGTTGACGCTTGCCCTATGTATGCTATTGATGCAGGATCTATAGATGAATTAATAGTAAAGTATGGAGATATCGTTGAAGCAGAGGGTTTTAAATATTCTAAAATTATAAAACCATGTGTTATTTTCAAACCAAAAATAAAAAAACTGGAGTGATAAATTTACTCAATAACTAATAGCTGCAAGTTATTATTTTCTTGATTTAATAAATTCCTTATCTTTATTAATATAATATACCCAAGCATTCTTAGACATTAGACAAATATCTTGAGCACCTAAATCCCTCATAAGTTCTAATCGCAATTTATGAGCATCAATATTTTCGGGTTCTGTTTGAATTAAAATATCTAAAATTTGAAGCGCGAGTTGTGCTTGGTGTTTATGAAATAATTCACGTGCTCTATTCATGATTTTTCTTGAATCTCCTATTAGATTAAAAATTTCATTTATTACTTCTTTTTCAGGTCGGGGCAGAAGATGTGCTGGATTATCATCAAAATAACCATGATACCATCTATAAACATTATAAACAAAAAACTCAACTCGAGAATATACTTGCTTAAGATATGGATTATTTTCAAGATGTTCTGGGATTTTCACAGCATGAATCATTTCTGTAATATGCATTCCTTGGTTGATGTAATCTACAACCTGATCATGCAGGGAATAAATTACTTCAATATTTGCATCCAAAGCTTCGATTGCATTCTCTTCTTTAAACATTACTCCTCCACCATTGCAAAAGATAAATTTTGGTTCTTTTGCACGTATCGTTTTTAAAGTTTTTACCCAATCTAAAGCGAAACGAGTTGGTTTCCAAGGATTACCTATATTTGGAAAACGTCTACCAATCATCAAATCACCAATAAATGCAGCATTAATTTCAGGAACATATACCCACACAGCATCATCGGTTTCAGCGCGAGTTGTATGTAATTCAAACGTTTTATCTCCAAGCTTAATGGTTAAATCTCCTATAAATGTTTTAGTAGGGTAGACATATTTTATTGAATCCAATGTTTCAGGTATGTTGAATTGTAGTGCATTGATATGAGCTCGGTGTTGAGCTAGCATTTTGTATTTATCGAATCTATCAGGAAGATATTTACTTGCAATAATTTCTGGATTATCATTGAGAAAAACTGATGCTCCTCCTACATGATCCATATGACCATGTGTATAAATTATATATTTGATGGTATTTTTAATTCTTTCTTTCACTTGCTTAGCAGTATGTCTTCTATTTAGAGTATCGATGAGAACAATACCTTCTGTTGTATCAATCCATCCACAACTTGAGATAATTAGTCTAGCTGTATGAACATCTGGTAAAGGGTTATTGAATTTAACATCTAAATTATTGAGAACACGAGTGGGTTTTACCTGATCATTTTCCATGTCTTCATTATTTTTTGCCATAATAATTTCTCTATTGTTTAAATTCTGTTCATTACTGTTCTTGATCTTTTGAATATGAAATATATCAAGTGTAATAAAGTTGAGTTAAATATGAAAATAAAAGAACAAATAGATTCAAATATTAATTAATTTAATTCTAATCATTAAAACATCTGAATATAAAAAATAATTAAAATGAAAAGAGGTTTACAAAATGTCTAATGAAAAAAAATTTGAACATGTTAAAGTAGAAAAAATAGAAGAGAGTAATTATGCTGTAATTTCAATAACCCGTCCCGAAAAATTGAACGCTCTCCAAAACCAAACTTTAAGAGAGATTGCTGAAGCTCTAGAAACTATGGAGGTTGATCAAAGCATTCGATGTGTAGTACTACGTGGAACTAAGGAGTATTTAAAAAAACCTGCTTTCTCTGCTGGTGCTGATCTCTCAGATAGAGGGAGTAATGATCTTGATCCAGATAACTTAAGGCATCAAAGTCATGCCATGTACAGAAGACATAAATATTATAACTTAATTGAAGCATTTCCAAAACCAATTATAGCTGCTATTGATGGATATGCCTTGGGTGGAGGATTTGAATTAGTTCTTGTGTGTGATATATCTATTGCTTCTAAAAGATCTTTGTTTGGATTTCCTGAGATTCAACGTGGAATTTTCCCTGCTAATGGCGGAACTCAAAGGCTGGTAAGAAATCTCGGTAAAATGAGAGCTAAAAGAATAATGTTTTTTGGTGAACACTATACAGCCGAACAAATGTTTGAGTGGGGCGTTATTTCTTTTGTGGTAGATGACGATAAATTTGAAGAGTTTGTTCATGAAAGAGCATCATGGTTAGGTAATGCTGCCACAAACAGTTTATTTCTTATCAAGAAAAGTATTGACTATGGAACTCAAACTCCACTAAATATAGGCTTACAATTCGAGCACATGGGTTTTGCAATAAACTCACGTAGTAAGGATGTCGCTGAAGGAATCAATGCTTTTTTAGAAAAGAGAACACCAAAATTTCAAGGTAAATAGATATAATTTCTTAATTAATTCTTTTTTTTTATAAAAGCTAAATAAAATCTTCAAATTTGTCTACTAAGTAAATTTAAATATAAATGAAATTTTCTACAATAAAAAATATCATAAAAAAGGGTAAAAATAGATTGAATTTAAAGGACGTATGGTTAATTGATTATGCTCGAACAGCATTTTCACGTTCCAGACCGGAACAGCCTGAAAGAGATGTATTTGGAGAAATTCGTGGGGATGAATTATTAGCAGACCTCCTTATGAAATTTTTTAATGGAAAGTTAGCTGAGAAAGGAATAACAAAAAATGATATTGAAGAAGTATCTGTCGGAATTGCTTCTGGTGTATTAGAAAATTGGACTTATGGGGGAAAGATTCCTCTCTTTTTATCAGGCTTTCCAAATGAAGTGTCTTCCTTCTGTATAGATAAACAATGTGCTTCAGCAGGTGCAGGAATGCATGCATTGATTATGCATATTATGACTGGTAATAGTAAAAAAGTATTAGCAACGGGTTTTGAACATATGACAAGAGTTCGCAGAGTCGGAATTGCACCTGAATGGGAGCGCTTTACTAACCAGAACAGTAAATATTATAATCCAGATATTGATATAATGAATTCAGCTAATATGTTACAAACTGCTCAAAGATTATATGAAGAAGAAGTACCACGATTTACAAAAGAAGATTTAGACAAGTTTGGTGTTAGGAGTCACAATCTAACAGTAAAAAACCATGAAGCAGGATGGTTTAAAGGTGAAATCATTCCAATTGAAGGTCATGTTGAGGGAAATGTTGGTGAGCCAATGATGGTTGATAGGGATATGGCTGCAAGAAAATCTACTTTAGAAGGAGTAGCAGGACTACGTAGAATATCTACACCATTCTATTTAGAAAAAAATGGTGGAAAAAAGGGTTATATTGAAAGGGAAGGAACCGAAGAAGGCGTAATAACAGCGGGAAATTCATCGCCTTTAAATGCAGGAGCTACAGCGGCAATTCTTATGGAAGCTGATGAGGCAAGAAAAAGTGGATTAGAGCCAATGGCTAGAATTGTTTCAATTGGTTGGGCGGGAGTAGATCCAAGAGTTATGGGACGGGGTCCAGTTCCAGCTACTCGTAAGGCATTAGAATCTGCAGGATTAAAGGCAGATGATATTGATTACTGGGAAATAAATGAGGCTTTTTGCATAGTAGCTTTGAATTGTATGGACAAATTCAACATTCCTGAAGAAAAGGTAAATGTAATGGGTGGTTCTACCGCAATTGGGCATCCCTTAGGATCAACTGTGATTCGTCTAACTGGGACATTAGCGCGCATTTTAAAAGATAGGAAAGCTAAATATGGTTTAGCTAATGCATGTGTGGGAGGAGGACAAGGACTAGCAACTGTAATTGAAAATCTAGATGCTTAAAATTCACTTTATCTAATACTTTGTTTATTTATTTTATTATTTATTTTTTTGAATAAAGAAAATTTAAGAAAAAGTGATTAGTTTGGTTTATATAAACAAAGAAGGAAAAATTAATGAAAATACTTGGTTGATTGATGGACTTTTATTTGGAGGAATGGGAAGTCTATCAATTTATATTATCGAGAATAATGGCACTCGAATGATGATTGATGCTTCTGAAAAAACAGCTGTACCTAAAATTGTTAAAAAGTTGAAAGAATTTAAAATCTATCCCGTACATAAGATTTTCCTAACACATTCTCATTTTGATCATATAGATGGGGTCCATGAATTTCAGAAATTGATAAAAGATACAGATATTGAAGTTTTAGCTTCAGAAAATGCTATAGAAAATTTAAAAAATCCAAATAATCTAAATGAAGTATTTGCAGCAGAAACAGAACCAATCGAAGGAGTTACATCATTAAAAGATAATCAAACTATAGATTTAAATGGTTTAAAATTAAAAGTTGTCAATTTTTTTGGTCATACTATGGATTCTATTGCATTATTTGATAAAAAAAATAGGAATATATTTACTGGTGATGCAATTATTGATAAATCCAGTATTTATTACTTTCAACCAACTTTTATGCCACCAGATTTTCATGAAGCAGAATTATTAAAGACATTTCAAAGACTTAGGAATATGAAAGATGAATTGAATTCAATATCATTAGCCCATTATGGTGTATGGAAAGATGAAGATTTCGATCACATAATAAATAGTATGGAAGAATTACATTTTGCTACCAAAAATTCAATTATTAAGTGGTATAAAGAAAATCCCTCATACAATTACATAGCTCTCAAATTTCATGAAAAATTCATACCGAAGTCGAAAATTATCAAGTTAGGATATATTGAAGTTTTAGAAAGAACCATGGAATGGTGTGTTGAGGGGTTAAAGAGGAGTGGATTTATTTAATATTTTAAATTGAAATAATAGATAATTATTATTTTTTAATAAATATTCAATATTAGAGAAAATAAATTATTTAATTAAAGGTGATAAAATATTGTCAGGATTAAATCTTGATGAAATTGGAAAAAAGTTTCCTGAGGTTACTTTTAAATATAATTGGAAGGATGTAGTTCTTTATGCTTTAGGGATTGGGGCTCAGGTTGACGAGTTACAATTTTTATATGAAGGATTCTCTGGAGGATTGAAAGTGTTCCCAAGTTATGCTTGTATAGTGGGTGGTGCAGGTCTCCAACTTAATCGGCTCGGTAAAATTGCTTTTTCGCACTTTGTTCATGGGGAACAAGCAATCAAGCTTTATAGATCTTTTTCTTCATCAGATGAAATAATTTGCCAGGGAGAAGTTGAAAATATTTTTGATAAAGGAAAAGCTGCTGTTATTCATATGAAAGTTTCGGGTCACAAGAAAGGAGGTGAACCTGTATTCGATACGAAATGGGTATTTTTTTACCTTAAAGGTGGAGGTTTTGGAGGGGATCCTGGTCCTAAAACTGAACCAATAAATCCTCCTGAAGGAGTGGATCCAGATTTTAGTATCTCCTATACGACTACAGAAAATCAAGCTGCTTTGTATAGGCTTAATGGTGATTTAAACCCTTTACACATAGATCCAGAGTTTGCAAGTAGAAGTGGGCGATTTAAGGGACCTATTCTCCATGGATTATGTACATATGGTTTTGCAACACGTGCTATAATTTATGGTGCTTGTAATGGGAATGTGGAGCGATTCAAAGAATTCCAAGCACGATTTACGAGTGAAGTGTATCCCGGAGAAACTTTAATAACAGAAGGTTGGAAAGATGATAGACGCTATATAATTCAAGTAAAAACAGAAAGAGCAATAGTTCTTGGAAATGCTTATGCTTTAGTTGAATAAGTAATATTTAAACTATTATTCAATTATCTATATATACAGGATTGTATGAACTCCCCATAATATATATTTTTATTATTCATTAATTGATTTAATAATATTCTCAATTTCTTATAGTGTTATTAGGAAAACAGAAATGGGTGAAAAATTGTAGATTTCATATGTATAGAATGCGATTCTAAAAATGTGATAGAAGTAGGGGATCATTTCCATGGCATATTCTTATGTGAGAATTGTGGTATTCACTGGTATAAAGAAGAGCCGCATTTCTGTGCAAAAAAGGATGAGGATTACATTTACAATAAAAAAAGCAATGTTGTTATAATAACTTGCAAAAAATGTGGAAAAATATTCATTCAAGAGATCCGAAAATGAGAAACTGAACTAAAAAAAGTTTTATTATTTTTTTGGGGGGAGAAGCCTTACAATTCTTGAACCTTCAATAAGAGATATGGCATTTTCAGGGCAGAAATAAGCACAAACACCACAACCAACACAAAATTCTTCTATTCTTTCAGCTTTATTATTATCATTTAATTCAATTGCTTTATTATAACATTTCTCAACACATGTGCCACATCCTATGCATAAATCATGATCTATACTGGCTAAGTAATTTGTTGCATTAGCTGTAGGAAAAATCAAACCCTCCCTTGCAGTTAAACAACAACAACTACAACAATTACAAATAGCTACTTCTTCTTTATTAGTATCTCCATGTAAATGATATGCCTTATGAACTAATCCCGCTTCTTCACATCTCTTTAAGATTTTTAATGCATCCTCCTTAGATACTAAGGTTGAGAAGCCATGATTTGAAGTATGTCTAGCAGACTTGCCAAGAGTAAAACAACTCGGTGTAAGTTCAATTTGCTTACATGGATTACCTAAAAACTCATTATGTTGCCTACAATAACAATATCCTACTGCAATGTCATTGTATTTATCAATTAATTCTTCAATTCTTTGGGTTGGTAATAATTGTTCTATAGGAACTTCTACTTCCTCATTTACAACAATATTAAGTTCATTACCTGTTTCTCTGTTCTCTAAAATTGGAACTGTTCTGTCTGTTAGAGATCTACTGTTTAGTGACGATTTGAAACTATCATAGTCTGATTGAACAATATCCAAAATTTCTTCATTAAAATTATGGAATAATTTCGCAAGCTGATTATTTTCTTCTGTTTTTTCAAGTTTTTTCATAAATATATATTCTAACTGTCTCGCAATTGGAAGTAATCGATATACCATAATTCCTTGGCTACTTGGTTGATTAAATACTACCCCTCTCTTCGCAAGAGCATCAGCTTTTTTTAATATTTCTCCTTCAGATAATCCACTGCTTTCTTTCAATTGCTCTAGTGTTTGTGAAATATTATTCTTAAATGCCATTACAAGATCCAAATTTTCTTCTTTAATATTGAATTTTAAAATATCAATCATAGTTTTTGTAATTGGATATGAAAACCCACCCGCCTTATTTAGAATATTAGCAACTACTTGATATCGTTTTTCAATTTCATTTGCCATGTTTAAAACCTGTTTGTTATTTGTTTTAATTTTATGATAATATCATGAATTTAATAATTTTAATTTGTAATAGTTGTTAATAATTATTTTTTTCCAAAATAAGTCAATATAATTTGAATGAATATCATCTAATAGAAGTTGATGATAGATTTTAAAATAAACGCTTTAAAGTTAAATTCTAATTATTCTTAAACATAAATTTAAATTGATTATTTAGGTTATTTAATTATCTAATTGAATTACTGAATTATTTTTAACTAGATAGTATATTTCTAACATTTTCTGTAATTTGAATGTGATTTAATTATGGAAGTCTTTTTAAAAAGGGCTGAACGTTCGTTTAAGGAAAAATTAGGAGAAGATAAAACATTAACTATTTTGAATAGCATAAAGAAAGCGATTAATGAGATTCCAGCCAAATTTAGAAAAGTAATTGGCTCAGAAATACCAAAATTCTTATTTAACTATTCACAGGAGATTGAAGATGTTTCTCCTGCAATTACAGAGGGAGTTTTGAACTTTATTCTCATATTCGCAGAATCTCTGAAAGATCTTGTAAATAAAGAGAGAAATCAAGTAAACCAGATTTTAATAAACCGAAGTAATAATTCTATGCGAAATCTTTCAGATTTACTTAATGCTTTTACTGAAAAAGCAAAAAAAGGTGAAGTTATAGAAAATATCAATACATTTGAAGATTTATTGACTTATATGGTTGGTGGAAGAGAAGAAGTCACTAAAATGGATGAAATTGAATTATTTATTAAGCGAGCAGAGAAGAACTTCTCTGAAAGATTAGGAGAAGATAAATTTAAGTCTTATTCAGAAAAACTTAAGAATTCATTTGAGCAAATTGATGAATTATATAGAGATCAAATGAGCTCCGAAATTTCCAAATATTTGTTTAAACTCTCCCAAAATATTGATAATTTTTCTTTAGAAACATTAGAGAATATATTAGCGCATTTGTTATTATTTTCTAATTCCATGAAGGATTTAGATGGAAAAACATGGGATCAAATTAGTCAAGAGATAAGGATAAGAAGTAATAATAAATTACATTCTTTAGTCGATTTATTCAAGGATCTTTTAGAGGAAGTTAAAAAAGGAAATATTTTAGAGACAAGTAATGATATTGAAGACGTATTAATTCATTTATTTGGTAAAAAGGAGGTACGAGTTCAATTTACAGATGTAGAAGCATTTCTAAAAAGAGCAGAAAAGAAATATTCACTTATTCTTGGGCAGGATATGATTCAAATGCTTATGGAGGAGCTGTTGAATGCAATAGAGCAAATTCCAGAGCAACATAGAGAATATCTTGGTTCTGATCTTGCAAAATATCTATTTAAATATTCAGAAACAGCATCATATCACGAACCTGAAAAAGTAGAATTAATTTTTAATGGAGCAATCATGTTTGCCAATTCTCTAGTAGAGATTGAAGATTTAAATAAAGCAGAAGTTAATCAATTCATTATTAACAGATCGAATCATAAAGTTCGTGGATTATTTGATTTATATTTAGAATTTCTAAAAAAAATAGAAGTTCGTATGCCTTTTTCTTTAGAACCTACTTTTGATGAAATTTTAGTACATACACTGGGGAGATATAGTGGCCCAAAAGTATTAGAACAAGGAGGATTGATTCATGAGTTATTGGCAGATCTTCATGAAGAAATTCCTTTAGCAATTGAACACTCAAAGTGGGCAAAGGCTTTAATTGAAATTATCCCTCGTTATTTGGATATTCTTCCAAAATCTGAAGGAGATCGAATATTGGACTTATTATGGGAGAACAAATATCCAATGGATCAAATTATCGAGAAATATCAGGTAAAAATTACTGAATTACCCAGAGAAAAAGAAAAGACATTTATGTTCAGATTAATGAATATGTTAACAAATCAGATCTTAAATGACGAGGAGAAAGACAAAATATTAGCAGGAGCTTTAGCTCTTAGAATCCTTGGAGGGATATTCGTAGAGATTTTCGGTGGGAGAAATGCTCAAATACGAGGAATTCGACTTAATCAATTAATTAAAGATAGAAAAGTCTCAAATTTGGAAAATAAAAAGAAAATTGATGAGCATCTTAACAGAATCCTTGAAGAAGACTTGAAAGCTATTCAAAAGAGAACTATGACAATAAATACTATTATTCCCATATTAACCAAAAAAAGATATTTTATCAAAACATATGATATTGTTATGAAAGACTTTCCAGAATTTATTGTCAAAATGATCACTGTTAGAGAGGAGGAGAAATTGAAGGATATTGGGGAAGAATACAAGAAATCAGGCGTTTCAGCAGAATTGATACAACTAGTTAATAATATTCTTAATGAGCTTGACATAGCAAAAAGATTCTATAAAAAATATTTTGAAGAAATGTATTCTATCGCTATGGATGCTCAAAAAAATATGTTAGCTATTAGAAAATTCTTTAAATCATTGGTTGATCTTAGTGATAACATTGAAGCTATTGAATTTTTTGAGAGACCTATCGCTAACACAGAACATACGATTTATATCTCATTATTAAAATATTTATATGATTGTTTGCCAGAAGTATTTGAAATAACTCGAACTATTCTTGATGAGCAAGAATATCAAAAGAAAATAATGAAATTAGATACTTATCTTAGTGATTGGAAACTTGAACAACTTAACTTAGAAATTAAAGAAGCTGAAAATAAAATTAAGGAATATGAAGGGATACAAGAGTGGGATACAACAGATAAGATTAGAAATTTAACTAAATTTCTTAATAAGGATAAAAATGAGATTAAATTCTATGATATAATGTTTAAACTCCTCAAGGAATCAGAAAAAGTTGATGATATTCTAAAAACAAGATTAGATTTCTCAAAAACTCTTTTAAAATATTCAGATTCTCTGAAAAAAGTACATCCTAATCTTCCTGCTGCTTTATATGATTATATGGAGAATTTTAATGATTTTACTCAAGAAATAGATAAAATTATTGAAGAGTTAAAAAAGAAAAGCTCCTCGGGTATTATCTCTCCGTTTGATCTAAGAGAGAGGAATGATGCAGCAGAATTAGCAAAAAAAGAGCTTTCTTCACTTAATACTAATGAAGATTTTATGAATCATATTAAATCTATGCTAGAAATCTCAAATGCTAATATCTTATGAAAATTCATATAAAAAGATAATCTATTCAATTTCAAGGATATTTTTTACTAATTTTTTCTTCTCGTCTAGTTTCGCTTGCCGGGAAATCATTATCCTTTGTGCTTGAGGAGATCCGGCTCCATGCATGGATTCCGTCCGATAACTCACTGAAGCCACACCCATCGTTAAATTCTCAATAAAGCGTAAGACTTTATATCGATCTTCAGCACAAATTCCTTCACACGTTGTCAGATATTTTTCAATTAAAGGACCAATTTCTTCTGATTTAAGATCTGACTCAGAAGGCATTGTACAAATAATCCCTCCAGCAATATCTTCAGCAAGTCTACCAATTTCATATGGAAATCGTGTCACATTTTGTTTACATACATTAGCTAATAACATATCCATTTCATAATTCCCAGCTTCTCTTTGAAATCCTAATGAACTACAAGCTATCCCACAGCTATATAATGTTTCATTTAAATGAGTCATTTCAACAAGTTTATCTCTAATGTGAGATGCATTTTCAGTACCATTATATTCTGAAATTAGCGCTGTAGCTCCTATAAGTACATCTCCAACTCCCACTTTACACCCTCCATAAGACTGCCTATGAAACCCCGCAAACCGATTAACTAATTCTCCTGAGAAATCAACTTCACCTTTCATAAAAATGTTTTCATTTGGCACAAACACATTATCAAATACAACGAAAATTTCCTGACCACCAAATTTAAAATTGCCAATATCTAATTTTCCTTCTTCTATTTTTCTGGTATCGCAAGATTGTCTTCCATATATTAATGTAATGCCTTTTTCATTTGTGTTAACTCCAAAACTAACAGCATATTCCTCTTCACCATGTCTTAACGCAAGAGTAGGCATAACTATAACTCGATGAGAGTTAAGAAATCCTGTTTGATGGACCTTAGCGCCTTTAACTATTATACCATCATTTTTTTCTTCAACAATGTGTAAATATGAATCAGGATCTGTTTGATCTGAGGGTCTTTTACTCCGATCGCCTTTGGTATCAGTCATTGCCCCGTCAACCATCAAATCTTGTGTTTGTACTTCAGTCCAATATTTTTTAAAACGTTCATGATAATTGGTACCACTTTTTTTGTCCATTTCATAAGTGACACTATATAAAGCATTTGCAGCATCAAATCCAACACAACGTTGGAAACAACATGCAGTATGCTGGCCCAATAATCTCTGCATTTTGACTTTTTTTATAAGATCATCAATAGATTGATGAATGTGAGTAAAACGATTTATTTTTTCACCAGTAAGGTGTGATTTTGTGGTCATTATATCTTTATATTCATCCATCTGGGCTAATTCATAAATTTTCATTACTGTATTAATTGATGGTTTGATAATAGGATGATTCCAAAATTCCTTTACTTTTTCTCCAAACAAATACAAATTTACTGGCCGTTTAATACTTTCTAAATACTCTTTAGGTGTTTTTAAAGGCATGATCGATTAAAATCATATAATTATATATTAGTTAATTAGAAGAATATTGAATTTTTATAGATACCCAAATTATAATATAAGAAAAAATGGGCTTTTGATTCTATTTTTTTCTATTTACACAAGCTTTAATAAAATCTAGGTAAATGGGTGATGGATTATATGGGCGAGATTTAAATTCGGGATGGAATTGAGTACCTACCATCCAATGGTCTTTTCGCTCTAATTCTATACTATTAATTATTTTACCAGTCTCATCTCGACTTGATACTCGTAATCCCTTTTCTTTAGCTTCAGCAGTAATAAATCTTTCTTGAATGTGAAATCTATGTCGATAGCGTTCATATATTTCTTCTTGTTTATATGCTTCATAAAGCCTTGTACTCTTTTCTATAATTATTTTTTGAGCACCTAATCTCATAGTACCACCAATTTCAGTTATTTCTTTCTGACTTTCTAAAATATCTACAACAGGATACGGAGTATTAGGATCTATTTCCGTTGAATTAGCTTTTTTTAAGCCAAGATATTTTCTACAGAAAGCTACAAAAAATAGTTGAGCTCCAAAACATATCCCTAGAAATGGAACTTGTTCCTCCATAGCATACTCTGCTGATTTTATCATTCCCTCTACTGCTCTTTCCCCAAATCCGGGAGTAAGTAAAATTCCATCACAATCTTTAAGTTGATCTAGAAATTTTGTTTTCTCTTCGATATTAATCATTTTTAATTCTGTTTTATATCCTAAATGAGCTGCAGCATCTTCTAAAGCCACATTTATCGAGATATAAGAATCTGAAATGTTAAAATATTTACCGGGCATAGCAATTTTAACAGTCTTTTTAGCATTTTTATATAATTCAACCATTTTCACCCATTCAGAGTAATTTGTTACTTCACTATAAGATACTAATTTTGCTTTTAAATCAATAAGTTCACAGATAAGATCACCTAATCCTTGTTCTTCGAACAATAAGGGTAATTCATATACAACTTCCAAATCAGGATTAGATATTACAGCATTTTCAGGTACATTAGAATATAGTGAGATTTTTCTTTTAATATCTTTATCTAATGGTTTTTCACTTCTCCCTATTATTATATCAGGTTGCAATCCTAAACTTTGAAGCATTTTAACAGAATGTTGTGTTGGTTTTGACTTTTGTTGTCCTACTGCTCTAGAATAAGGAATAAGAGTAACATGAACAAATGCCGTACGTTTAGGATATTCTAATTTTAATTGTCTGAATGCTTCTAAAAATATGCTTGACTCTAAATCTCCTACTGTACCACCGCATTCAATTAATAATACATCTAAGTCTTCTTTTTCAGCAATTTCCATTAGTCTTTCTTTTATTATATCTGTTACATGTGGTATTATTTGAACTGTTTTCCCTAAAAATCTGCCCTTCCTCTCACTAAGGATTGTAGAAAGATAAATTTGACCTGAAGTTATATTATGCGAAGGGTGCATCTCGATTCCTAATATTCTGGAATAAGTGCCAAAATCTTGATCAATTTCGGAGATTCTATAAGATCTTTCATCGGATCCTGGAACTGGTCTAAATTGCCATACTTCTTCAGTGATAAAGCACTCTCCATGCTCTATTGGATTTAAAGTTCCAGGATCCACATTTAAATAGGGATCTATCTTGACAACTGAAACTTTAAAGCCTCGAAATTGAAGTACCTTACCAATACTGGCTGTTGCGACGCCTTTGCCTTAGCCTATTATAATGAAATATTACAATATTATGCCAGACATCACACCGCCCGTTACAAATACAAATTTACTACTCTTGTTCATAATTTATTATAATACCTTATGACACAATACTTTATTTAATCAAATTATATAAACAAAATTATTAAAAGAAACCAATTTTTAAAAGAATTTCTAATTCATTCTAGTATATTAGGCTATAAAAAGTCTATCTGATGAAAAATTGGGATCTGATGTTATATTTAGTCCCAGTCTTCTCAAACCAGCTTCATCTCCTGGAGTTGGTATATGAGTCGAGTGCATTTCGCAACCATTAAGTTCCTTAAGTTTTTCCATAGCAGCTTTAGCAGAAGGATTGAAATCAGCACTAATACTTAAAGCAATAAGAGTTTCTTCAAGATTAAGACTCAAAGGCTTAAGATTGAAAACTTCCGATTTTAATTTACTTATAGAGTTCAATATATTTGGGGATAAAAGATGGATATTATCTGGGATCCCAGCCAATACTTTGATGGCATTTAAAATTAAACTTGAAGCAGAATGCATTAGGGGGGAATTTTTACCAGTTATGATAATTCCATTCTTTAATTGTAATGCCGCTCCTGCAAATACACCTTCATGACCTTTTCCTTTTTCTTGAGCATCTATAGAAGCTTGATGTGCATAGCTAACCACTTTCCGATCAATTGGGCTTAGATTCAATTCCTTCATAAGCAATTCTGCTCTTTCTACAGTTTTTTTATCTGAAACACCCATAGCATATTCACAGTTATATCGAAAATATCTTCGGATCATTTCTTGCTTTGCCGCTTGCTGTACAATATCATCATTAATAATAGCAAATCCAGCCATATTTAGACCCATATCTGTTGGAGATTTATATAATAACTTGGAGTCCATGATTCTTAACATTATTTTCTTGACTACTGGAAAAATCTCCACATCTCTATTATAGTTTGTTGCTTTTATATTATACATTTCCAGATGGAACGGATCTACTTGATTAAAATCTCCAAGATCAGCTGTTGCTGATTCATATGCCATATTTACAGGATGCTTTAAGGGTAAATTCCATATTGGGAAGGTTTCAAATTTTGCATACCCCGCTTCAATACCCCTTATATGTTCGTGATATACTTGAGAAAGACAAGTTGCCATTTTCCCACTACCAGGTCCAGGTCCAGAAACAATGATTATAGGTTTAGAAGTTTCAATATATTCATTTACGCCATATCCTTCTTCACTTACGATTAGATCAATATTAGTGGGATACCCTTTAATCGGATGATGCTTATAAACCTTTATATTTCTTCGCTCAAGTTTATTCATGAATTGTTTTACAATCTGTTGTCCATTGTAGCGTGTTACTACTACAGCACATACTTTAAGTCCCCAATCCCGAAGATCATCAATTAATTTTAAAGCACCAGTGTCATAAGTAATTCCAAAATCAGCACGAATCTTCCTCCTTTCAATATCTCCTGAGTAAATGCAAATTATTACCTCAATCTTTTCTTCAAGAAGCTTTAGAAGCTTCATTTTGACATTTGGGTCAAATCCAGGGAGAACTCTTGATGCATGATAATCATAAATCAGTTTTCCACCAAATTCAAGGTATAATTTGTTTCCAAATTGAGTTGCTCGATTTAGAATACTCTCAGATTGCTCTTTTAAGTACTTCTCGTTATCAAAACCTTTTTTACCAATCTCCATTTTAAACTTTTTTTATCATAAATTATTTAAAATAAAAATAGTAAATATTCACCAAATTTAATAAGAATTTCGTTGATTTTTTGTTTTGATTTGTATTACTTGCCTTTAAGCATTAACTCTTTTTAGATATTAATAATTTGGCTGTGACTTTAAAATTGTATAAAATTCCCCTAAGGCTCTAAAAATTGAAAAAATAATCTAATTAAGATTTATAAGTTAATGTAAAAAAGCTTAATCATCGTCATCATCATCATCATCATCATCGTCGTCATCATCGTCGTCATCATCTTCATCTTCATCATCATCTTCATCATCATTATATACGTCAATGGTCTCATACTCTTCAGCATCACGATAACATTTTTTACAATAAGGTCTTCCACCTACATAAATTGCGTTATCTTGGAGTATTTCTCTCTCGCAATTTTCACAATAAACATAATCTTCATCATCATTTTCACCCATTACAAACACCTCCATATTTAATTTAAAGAACTTTACTTAGATAACCAAGCAAGCTCTATCTATATTTATAATTTATATAAAAAAAAATATTACAACATTTTAAATAACTGTCTTAAGGCATAGCTCATTATATAATCTTGAATTTGTGATGTTCCTCCTCCAACTTGGTGTATTCTTGAGATACCTAATAGATCACTCATTATTGTATTATCACACAAGCCTGCGCCTGCCATTAGATTCGCACACCCATAGCATATTCTTTCTGATAATTTTGCACTTTGGGATTTTAACTGTGAAGCGATAGCAACAAGAGCTAAATTAAAACTCTTTGGAAGAATACCAGATTTCTCCAATTTATCATCAACAATTTGACAGATATGCAATGCAGCTAACGTTAGACTCATAGTTTTTGCCCACATTTCTGCTAAAGGAAAACCAACACCCTGATACTTTATTATTTCCTTATCAAACTGTTTTCTCATGTTAGCATAGATTGCAGCATGAGAAATTGCATTCCATGCTTCGGCTGCATTTACAAGCACTACACCTAATCTTTCTAGATTTAATCCTTCAAATAAGTGTTCTCTCCCTAAACCTGGTGTACCTAAGACATATTCAGGTGGAATCCTTAAATTTGTAAAAGTTTCCTTGCCAACATGCACTCGTGGAGTCCAAGGAATATTAATTCTTTCAGCACTCCATCCATCCCATGATGTATCTACTAAAAACTGAGCCATAGTATTCCCATTATTTTGTTCGGAAACAGCATAAACTATTGCTAAATCAGCTTTTGAACCATTTGTCTGATAAATTTTTTGGCCGTTTACTGTATAACTACCATCTTCATTTTCCTTACAGGTCGTGAGCATGTGAACTGCATCAGATCCACGCTCTGGCTCAGTAATACAAAGACATCCTATCTTTTCTCCGGTTATTAAATCTTTTAATGCTTTCAGACGTTCTTCAATATTTTCATGGTGAAATATTATTGGATTAGCTGCTAACACACTTGCTCCCATTCCCATTACTAATTGAGGATCGAAAAAATCTGTGGCAATAATCCTCATGAATTCTGCTGTCATTCCATAAGGTTCATAGTTTAAATCCAATTCTGCAAAATTATTGACTCTTGTAATCAAACCCGCTTTCCCAATTTCTGGAATCCATTCATACAAGTCTTCATTATGAATAATATTATTTTTTTTTTCAAATCTAATGAAAAACCTTTGAGCTTGTTTCAGAAAGTTAAAGTGTTCAGGTTTCAGTATGCTCATTAAATTATTATTTAGAAAACTATATCGATTTTTCAAACTCATTTTTTCTAAAATTTCTTCATTTATACATTGAACTGTTCCTTTTTTATTTACCATATAAGGACATCTCCCTACTTTTATGTTTTAATTTTATTTATAATAAGTATTAATACAAATTCCTAATATATTTTTATAGAAAATTTAATGTTCTTATCATATTTATTTTCTCTAAATAAAACCTTTTTTAAAAACACATCATAATGATTATTAATGGGTGGAAAAGCTACCATTACTCTAAAATATGAAATATATATGTAGATTTACATGAAAAACAAAGAATTGGGATTATTATCTCTTTCAAAGATAGCCACATATGAAATTCTTATTGAGGAACAACTTGATCGATTAGATACAGTTAGATTTCGCTTTTTTAAGAGGTATTTATCAACAGAGAAATCTCTTAAACGAAGGTTTCTCATTTCTAAAATAATTGGAGCATTTATATTTGGAATTTTACCAATTATTCCACTATTAACATACTTTCAAGTTTTAAATTTCATTAATGAAGGAATATATCCAATTGAATTAATCTTATTTGCAGGAAGTCTACTTTTTGGCATTTTTTTCTTATTTCAATTTTTTAACTTTTTTCTAATAGCTATGTTAAATACGATGAAAATTCTTACAGGAAAAATTTTTGAATGGTTTGAAACATTACCTATCTCACGGGAAAAATTAAAAAGATTAATCTACTTAACTATCATCCGAAGTTTAGATATTCCATTAATTGTTATCACTATTTCCTTCCCGTTAATAATGTATATTGGTACTCAGAATTTATTCATTTTTTTCATCTGTATTGGTGCTTCATTTGTTAACACAATTTTTTCATTTAGTGTATTGATTATCTTCAGCGAGCGTATGAACAGAATTTTAAACATTAATGAGAGAGATTCAAAAAGAACATATTTGATTCGGTTAATTAATTTGATAGTTTATATAATAATAGTGATTGGAAGTGTTTTTTTGATCCAATGGGCATTAAGTTCAATAGAAACATTCTTTCTTTTATTTAACACTTCAACTACTCCTGCACTTGTAATTCTTATTTTAAGCATGATCCCCTTTCCAATCGCCCCAGGTTACATGATATCTTCATTTATAGCACCCTCTCGAATACCATTTCAAATTTGGTATAACATTATAATAGGTTTTACTCTCTTTTTAATCTTAACATTGTTAATTTATTGGAAATCAGTTAAAGGCATTATTAAAAAAGCCACATACTCAAAATTTAAAAAGAAGACCAAGTTTTCAGCTCATGATCTTAGAAAAATTAAAGATTCACTTAAAGTAAAGACAAAATCTCCTATATGGGCATATATTCGTAAGGATTTAATAATATCAACACGAAATCTTAAACATTTCTTATCTGTAGTAATGCCAGTTGTAATTGGATTTATTTTTACATTTACATACAATGTTACCATTATTCCTGAGATAATCCCTCCAGAAATTTATCTTATTCTTAATTTGTTTGTTACAATTGCTTTTAATATTGTAATCGCAGGTATGATTGTATATGGTTTATTAAATATTGAAGAGTCAGGGGCAGCGATATTAGGAGCCTTACCACTTAAACCACGAGAACAAGCAAAATCAAAATTAATTTTTATAACTTTTATCCAAACAATTACCGTATTAGCTCCTTCCCTTATGTATATAGGGACAGTTAAGTTTGTAGATTCAATAACAACAACACTTTTTGCATTACCATTTGTTTTACTTTTTTTATTTATGATGTTTGAAATGAGAATATACTTTTTTGGTAAAGCAAAACATTTTTACATAATTGAAGAAGCATTTCCAGAGAAGAAATTTGGGAAGTGGTTATTAATTTTTGCAATAGAATATAGTATTTATTATTTTATTGTATCTCTTTCATTTACTTTTTATGGGATTTTAGGAATAGAATTAATGATATCTTTTTTAATTGTTTTTCTGTTATTTGGAGGTATATTTACTATACTAATTTTTGGTAAAGTTTTTCCAAAAGAGAAAGCTCCAGTCGAGAGGAAAGAAGTAATTTATGAAACAACGGTATCGAGAGTTCCAGTATGGTCTACAAGGTATTATTGGATGTCAATGATAATACTTTTAGGAATAAATTTTGGAATTAGTTTTTTGATTATTTTTATCCAATTTCCAGATCTATCTTCTATTTATGTAAATTGGACAATTAAGACAATATACTTATTTATATTTTTAATTGTTTGTAATGTGCTTAACATCATTTTATGGATATTGCCTTTATTAGTTCTAGGAATCCCTAAGGAAAGATTACCACCAAAGCAATCTATAAGAAAAATTACAATTGGAAGTCGTAAATCTATGGTTAAAAAAATTGTTATTAGTATATTAATTACGGGATTAATATTAACCCTTAATTACCTCGTGATAGTAGATTTTTATCGGAATGAATTACCTTTTGAAATAGTTATAATTGTAATATATAATATTATCTCCAATTTTTCTATTTATTTTTGGGAAGAATTCGGCTTTAGGGGAGTGCTACTTACTTTTTCTTTGA
>JBHLNL010000198.1:0-5275 GCA_048941605.1 Promethearchaeota archaeon
TTAAACGCTTCCTCCTTTCTTTTTTCTCTGTAAACAAGTTCCTTTTCTCTTTCTCTAAGTATAATTTCTCTTTTTTTTAATTCTTCTCGTTGCCTTTTCATATCATTAACAATTTTTTCTTGAAATAGTTTTTCTTGTTTTTCCTTTTCTAAAACTGATTGTAACTCTTGTTGTTTCCTTAGTTCAACTTCTTGCTTTTTATCCTCAATTGTAGTGATAGAATTTTGAATTAATGTGATTTCTTCATCCCACCCAATTTCTACGAAAATATCTGCTGCTTCACGATATAGACTAATAGCAATATCAAAATTTCCTCCTTCAATTTGTTTTTGAGCGGTTTCCAACTTACTAAATGCCTCCTCTTTTTTCTGGTCTTGAAATTTTATTAGTTCTTGTTGTTTTCGAAAGTTCTCTTGCTTCTCTCTCAATTTTTTCTCTTCAAATTCGATTTTTTCTAGAATCAACTTTTGGAATAATTCTTCTTCTTGTTCTTTCTTTAATGTTAACTCTAATTCTTTAAATTCATTTAAATCTTCTTCTCTCTTTTTCTCTTGAACCTTTGCAATCATTTCTCCAATTATTTTTGATGGATAATTAATTTCACTTAACATCAATTCTGCTTGACGGTATTTTTCAATAGATTTTTCATATTCTCTTTGAATAAACAAAGTTTGAGCATCATCTAATATCTTAAAGGCTTCTAATTTACGTTTCTCAATCAAATTAGCTAAATCTTCTTTCTTTTGAATTTCAATTTGTTTTTGCTTTAACTTTTTCTGCTCTTTTAGCATAAATTCGCTAATTTTCTCTTGAAATAATTCTTCCTCTTTTTGGTGTTTCAAGGAGATTTCAAATTCTTTTTGCTTTTCATTCTCTTTCTCTAGTTTTCTTATTTTAATTGCTTGGATGATATCATACAAAAGTCTTAAATATCTATCTGTCCAGCCAATATCTTTAAGAATATTAATTGCATTATCATAATTCTCTATCGCCTCATTGAAATTTTCTTCTGCAAAGTGATTATCCCCATTTTTTATTAAATTAAATGCTTTTTGCTGTTTAGTTAAGTTTTGTGCAGTTAATTTTTTCTGTTTCTCGATTATTTCTTTTTGTTTTAAGAATTCAACTTTTTCTCTTTCTCTTTGATACTTTATTCGTTCTAGGAATATTTTATCTTCAGTTTCTTTCTTAATTGCTTCTTTTAATATTTTTTGTTTATTTAATTCATCTTGTCTTCTTTTATTTTCAATATTGTTTATTGCTTCTTGAATTATGGGGATTTCTTCTGTCCATTGAATCTGGGCAAATATGTTTACTACATCATAATAAATTTGAAGAGCATTATCATACTTTTTATGTGAAATGAAAGCTTGGGCTTTTTCTAACAAATTAAAAGCTTCTTGCTTCTTTTTTTCAAGATAAGCAATTTCTTTTTCCTTTTCTCTGAGGATAATTTCCTTTCTTATTAACTCTTGATGTTGTGCTTTAATTTCTTCAGTAATACGTTCCTGAAGTGCAATTTCTTGTTTTTCACGTTCTAATTCTGCTTGAAATTTTATCTGATTTTTGATTTCTGCTTCTCTTTTTTTATTTTCTATTTCTATAATAGAATTTTGGATAAGGCTAATTTCGTTCTGCCATTGAATATCAGCAAAAAAATTCAAAGAATATTGTAGAATCTCAATAGCTTTATCGAAATTTCCTTGTTTTACATTATCTTGTGCTTCTCCTAGTAATTTAAAACCTGCATTTCTTCTTTCTTCACGATATTTTGATTCTTTCTCATGTTCCATTAATTCAATTTTCTTTTGCTTAAGTCTTTCACGTTCTTTTTGTAAATTTTTTGAGATTTGCTTTTGGAATTCATCTTCTTTCTTTTGCCTTTCAATTGACTCTTGTAATTTCTTTTGATTATAAATAATCTGTCTTTTTTGTAATTCTTCAACTTCTTTTATTGATTCCTCGATTAATGGAATCTCATCCACCCATTGAATTTCAGCAAATATATTGGCAGCATTTTGATAATTCAGAATAGTATTGTCATAATCACCTTTTTTTAAGAAATCTAATGCGGAATCTAATAGTTCAAAAGCTTTTCTTTTACGATGCTGAAAAAATTTTAACTCTTGTTCACGGTCTTTGATAATTACTTCTTTTTCTTTTAGTCGATCTCGCTCTTTGTTTATTTGAGTAGCTATTTGCTTCTGAAATTCTAATTCTTCCTTTCTTCTTTCTTCTAATTTTTTCTGTTCTTCGTAAATCTTGGTAAAATGTGAATGCTTTAACCTTTCGACATTGGAGATCGTATTTTTTATCATAGATAAATAGTGTTCCCATCCAGGACCTAAATCTGTTAGAATAAATAAAACCTTTTGATATTCACCTATAGCATCATCAAAATTTTTATCTTTTAAGATCTCATCTGCTTTATCTAATATTTTAAAAAGTTCTTCTTCTTTCTTTACATTAATTTTTCTTTTCTTCTCATAATCAATTCTTTCTGTGCGTATTTGATCAGATGAATCAGTAATCTGAGCCTTAGTTTTCGTATATATAGAATCTTGAAGCAATTGCAAATCGTTTTGTCTTTTTTCTTTTAATTCTTTAGATATTTTTTCGCTTGATTGTTTATTTTTTACATTTTCTATTACTTTTAAAATAGGTTGTATATATGAGTCCCACTCAATCGATCTGAGAAGTTCAACTGCTTGATTTAATGTTTCAATTGCTTGATCATATTTTTTTTCTCGTTCAAGCCGGTTTCCAATATCTATTAAATTAAATGCTTTAAGTTGAATATCTTCTTCGAATTCCTTCTTCTTCTCAAATTCAATTAATTTTTCTTTTCTTAACTCTGCCTTTTTTTCTAAAAGGATTTTCTGCTCTTCAATATCACTCTTCAAGGGTATTTCTTTCTCTAATTGGAAAGCTTCAAATTCTAATTTATCTTTTTTAAGTTTTTCGATTATTGTTTGAATTTTCTGTGTTTGAATGTTCCAACCAATCGAATCCAATAATTCTATAGCCCTTTCGTAGTTCATAATCGCGTTTTCGAATCTTCTATCTTTTTCAAACATCTTTGCTGCGTCAATATGAGCAAATGCTTCATTTTGTATATCATCTTCATGTTTTTTCTTTTGTTTAAACTTCTCTATGACTTCCGCTTTTTCAACTGTACTTTTTTGGCCAAACATTCCTACAACTTGAGGTTTTTCCTCTTTAACTATTTGAGGAACGTCTTGTTCCATCTTAATTTCTTCTTTTTGGATTTGTTGGGTTGACTTTTGTTGTTTTAAATCTTTTGTAAGATTATTAATTTTTAATTTCAAATTTTCTAATTGAGTTCCAGACCAACCAGCATCAATTAATAAATTAATTGCTGATAAATATTGTTGAATCGCATCTTCAATTAGACCATCAAATTCCAACTTCTTTGCTCCATCTAATAAAGTAA
Organism: Promethearchaeota archaeon; assembly: GCA_048941605.1. GTDB lineage: Archaea > Asgardarchaeota > Lokiarchaeia > Sigyniarchaeales > SOKP01 > Loki-b32. Next base: position 3,455 of record JBHLNL010000198.1, read on the forward strand.
AAGCTTGGTCTTGTAACTGTTCTATCTGAGTTAAAACTTGAGTTCGTTGATATAGTATTTCTTTTTGAGTAAACTCTTTTAGTTCACTAATTCTATCATATATTTCTTGGATTCGGTGCATCAAAAACCCACTCTGTTTTAGAAAATCAGCTGCTTTTTGATAAAATGAAATTGCTTCTTCTACTTTTTTCTCTTCTTCAAATTTCTGAGCAATTTCTAGAAATTTTAAAGCTTCTTGTGCTAAATCTTCTGGATTTTGCAATTTACACATACCTGACTATAATAAATCTGAAATATAAATAACAACTATTCTTCTTACTTTAATTTAACCACACCAAGTAATTAAACTTTTTATATTGTTATTATTATTTTAACTAAATTATTGAAAACGATAAATATTTTTGAATTTACGATAATATACAATTCAATTTTTAAAAAAAAAACATACGCACTAATGAAACTATAATATGGATAGTAAAAAAAGTAATATCATAATAGATTTTGAACCAATTTCAAGAAGAGTAATTTTTTCAGACGATAATTCTCTTTACGAAATTCTTTCAGACTTAAATGTGCCAATAACCTCGATCTGTGGAGGATTAGGAAGTTGTGGAAAATGTAAAATTTTAGTTCAACGGGGAAATGAATACTTGATTGCTCCGACTGCTTCTGAAATAAAGCATTTGAGTAGAATAGAACTTAATAATGGATGGCGCCTTGCCTGTCAAACAAAAATTAATGTGGAAAATAATAAACTCCTTGAGACACTTCAACTTCCGCAATTTCGAGTTTTTCTGCCCAATGAGCTCTTACTTGAAGATTTCAATATATTAGTCTCAGGGATAAGTAAAAAAATAGATATTCAACCTGCTATTCAAAAGCTCTTCATTGATGTAAATAAACCATCATTAGAAGAACAACAAGCAGATTTTGAAAGAATTAAATCCACTTTATACTCTAAAAGTTTAAACTTTAAGAAAACTGATGATATTGACATAGATTTTGATGTTTTAAATAGAATTCCAATACTTCTAAGAGAAAATCAACATAAGGTCACTTTAGTATTATGGAATGATACCAAAATTATCTCATGTGAGCCAGGAAATACTCTTGAAGAGAATTTCGGAATTGCTTTTGATATTGGCACTACAACTATTGTTGGTTATCTAATAAACTTAAATAATGGTAAAATTTATGCTGTTGATTCAAAAGTGAATAGTCAAACAGCCTATGGAGAAGACTTGATAACACGATTAACCTATATACAAGATGATGAAAAAAATCTTCAAAAATTAAACACTATGGTATTGAAGGATTTAAATGAAATAATTACATCAGTATGTAATAAAGCAAATATTGAACCTTCTCAAATTTATGAAGCTACCATAGTGGGTAATTCTGTTATGCACCATATTTTTTTGGGATTGAATCCTGTTAATATAGGTTTAAGTCCATTTATTCCAGTTATTCAAAAAGGCTTAAATATCAAAGCAAGTAGGCTAAATCTTAATATCTTAAAAACTGGGAATGTTTATATGTCACCTTTAATAGCTGGTTTTGTAGGAGCCGATACAATAGGTGTTATTCTTTCATCTCAAATATTTAATGAGAAAGAACTTACACTGGCAATTGATATAGGTACTAATGGTGAAATCATCATTGGGAATCGTAAAATCCTAGCAGTAGGCTCATGTGCAGCAGGTTCTGCTCTAGAGGGCGCTCATATTGGTGATGGAATGAGAGCTGCTGCAGGGGCTATTGATAAGATTGAAATTAATCCAAAAGATTTTGATGTGTCTTTTTCGACAATTAAAAATAAAA
>JBHLNL010000042.1:0-22515 GCA_048941605.1 Promethearchaeota archaeon
TTACTATTCGCAACTAAAGCTTCTATTATTTGTGGTATAACTTCACGAGGAAAACTATGCCCCATTCCATCAATAATTAATAATTCAGCATTATGTATGGTTGCTGCGATATCTCTACCTGCTTCTATAAGATTAAATGGATCTTCACTTCCATGAATAACAATTGTAGGTACTGATATTGTGCTTATATAGGGCTTAATATTGCCAGGTACCGCCATCGCTGCTAATTGACGAGTTATTCCTTCAGGGTAATAACACCGATCATATTCTCTTGTTCTATACTCTCTTGATTGCTTCTCATCAAAAGGGAATGTACCAGTAATTAAACTATCTCGTTTAACCATTTCATCTATATATGCTTCGCGTTCAGATGGAACGGGTGCAAAGAATTGCATCATGATTTCAGGTTTTGAAGGTGGAAGCTCAGGATTTCCTGTAGTGCTCATAATTATTGTAAGAGATAGCACACGAGAAGGATGTCTATATCCTATAATTTGCGCAATCATTCCTCCCATAGAAGCGCCACAAATATGTGCTTGATTAATATTCAAAGCATCCAATACACCGATGGCATCATCAGCCATATCTTCTAAAGTGTAGGGAACTTTGGGTATTTCTCCATGAGTATAAGCAGCATTAATCTCCATCATATCTGGTATACCCTCATCATCAAATTTTGTAGATAAGCCAACATCTCGGTTGTCGAATCTAATGACAAAGAAGCCTTTTTCAGCAAAATTTTCGCACATCTCGCTTAACCAAGCAATTAACTGACTCCCTAATCCAGCTATTAATAATAACGGTTTTGAGATCGAATCCCCAATTGTTTCATATTCAATAGCTATATTATTTATATTTGCTATTGGCATTTTGAAATACCTTATTCTTATACTAATAGATATTTGGTAACTAAAATTAAAGCTTATGATAAAATTAAAAATAGTAATTAAAACCATTTTTTGTTATTACATCTTGATACCAAAGTGCGCTTTTTTTCCACATTCTTTCTTGTGTTTCATAATTAACTCTAATTAATCCAAAACGCTTAGAGTATCCTTCTATCCACTCAAAATTGTCCAATAATGACCACACAAAATATCCTTTTAAGTTCACACCCTCATTCATGGCTCTATTAGCAGCTGCTAAATAGCGCTGGAGATAACTTAAACGATCGTCGTCTTGTACTATATTATCAATAATAACTTCATCTTTGCAAGCCATTCCATTTTCTGTAATGTAAATAAGGGGATGGTTATAATCCCTATTTACTCGCTTTAAAAGATCGTATAACCCTTCAGGATATACTTCTATTCCCATATCTGAGACTTCAACACCCTTTTCCGGTTTTTTTGGTAATAGTAATTTATAAAAATCTGAAGTTTTATCGATCGGTTTGTTTAAGTTTACGCGAGTACAGCCATAGTTATTTACACCCAAAAAATCTAAGGGGTTTTGTTTAAGTAATTGTAAATCATCGTCTGGAATTAAGGGAAAATCGAAATATTTTTCAAGGAGAGTTAATGTATCTCTTGGATATTCAGCCTTGAAGACAGGATCTAGGAACCAACGATTCAAAAGACCATCGAGGATAGTGGTTGCTTCTTTATCTAATGAGGAGTCTGTTTTAGGATATATCGAATCAATATTATGTGTTATGCCAATTATTCCATCGGAATTATCTGAATCACGATATATCTCTATTGCCTTTGCATGCGCAATATTGATTAGATGAGTCGCACGAAAACCTGCTGAAATATCTGCCTTCCCATAAAGACCCAGAAAATTGAACCATATAGCAAAAACTAATGGTTCGTTAAAAGTAATCCATTTTTTAACGCGGTCTCCATAATGGTCAAACATGAATTTCGCATAATCAACAAACGCATCTACAACCTCTCGACTTTCCCAAGCACCTAATTTATTTAATTCAAGAGGTAGATCCCAATGATAAAGTGTAATGAATGGTTCTATATCATTTTCAATTAATTCGTTAATTAAATTATCATAAAACTCGACACCTTTAAGATTAATCTTTCCCTTACCTTTTGGGAATATACGAGGCCATGAGACTGAAAATCGGTACGCTTGAAGGTTCATTTCTTTCATCAATTGAACATCTTCCTTATATCTGTGGTAATGATCACATGCAATATCACCTGTGTTACCATCACGTATTAGCTTCTTTGTATGACATAGGGCATCCCAAACGCTTTCTCCCTTGCTATCTTCGTTCCAAGCTCCCTCAATCTGATAACTGGAAGTGGCAGCACCCCAAACAAATCCTTCTGGAAAATTTATATCTCTCATTTTAATTCAACGTTTAAATTTTGATTTAAAATTAGCAGATTGTTTTAAATTTTACATTGATCTTTTATCATATATTTTGTATCTTCTACATATAATGGTAAAAATTGCTTCATAATATTTACAGCATATATGGAAAAAAAAGGAGTTTTTAATTTAAGATTTTCATTAAATAAACTCTTAGTTGGGTTTGTATTTAAGAATCATTTTTTTTCTTCATCAAGTTACCGATTTGCTGAGATAAATGTAGCTCATTTCTTGCTCCACAAATTAATTCAACAAAACAATATCCAACTCTTTCATTTTTTGAGTTTATTATTTCTGCTAATAATTCAAAATAAGCAATGTTAAATTGCCCTTCTGATAGAGGTTTGAGCTTATATTTTTCTTCCTTAATACCAGGTATTATAACATCCCAACCGAATGAGAATGTGTAATCAAAGCTTCCTCTCTTAACAAAATTTTTAGGCGTGATTTCATAATTCTGCAATCTGGTGGTCTGTCCTTGTTTGTCAATGTAAGTTCCATCCATATATGGATGCTGTGGGAAATAAAATAACATGATTTCTTCATCATCGAAAAATCGGAAAGAGAACCATTCCCAGTGAGAAGCTCTATTTAGAAGGCGAAATGGCCCATATTGACGATCAAACCAGGATTTTCCAACAACTTCTAACTCGCGAGTTTGCCCTGACTTATCCCGAATGATTAGAGTTCCTTCAGTCGGCAAGTTTGTGTAAGAATAATATACAGTACGTTGTTTCGGATCATTTGGAAGTCCCATAGCAAGCACACCATTATCACAATGCCAGATCGCTCCCTTTCCTTTTTGCAATACCAAGTGTAAGTCGAATTCATCTGTAGTGATTTCAAGGTTTAATTCCTTTTGTTTTTGAGATAAAATAGTATACGGTGCATATACAACTTCATCATAATTTGCTCGAATTTTCTTCCCTCTCCACAATCTGACTTCTTGCTTGAATAGGTGTGTATCATCCTCCAAATCCGAGAGAGCCATATGTAAAATATATACCCTTTTCCCAAGTACCAATCCTTGCGCAACTGTGTATTGGTATGAATAAAGATGATTAGGGTTTTGTTTGTCTGATAAGTATCCAGTAATGTACCACCATCCTGAAGCTTTCTTATGTGGTGGCCATTCTTCGTCAAATGTACCATGATTTCTTTCCCGGTACTCGATTGTTATATTTTTTTGTCTTATTATCATTTTTCTCAAACTTTTTTACTTTTTTTTTTAAAATTCCTTCCTTATTTATTTCGTGTCTATATACTCAAGAACGAGTTTCATTACATTCAATGCAGAATCTAGAGCCTGATGAGTGCCCAATCCAGAACCTCCCGCATCGCAACCAACATGAAACAATCCTTTGATGGGAGAGTCGCCCTTTGGTTGTTTATCACCAGTCTGTCCTACGGTTAAGCTCAAACCATATGATTCACCTCCCTGGCTTGGCAAGATGGAATCGGTTCCAACTGAAGGAACTTGTTTTGGTCCAAATGTTTCTGCCTTTTCAATATGGTTAAACAGATCTGGTTGTATTTTCTTTACCTTTCGCTCGATGTATTCCAAGTATGGTTCTATATCTATCTCTGGATCAGCGAAACAAGACATACACGCGTAAACTAATTGTTTTCCCTTTGGAGCAAGTCCGGGATAAACCGAAGTTGTCCCTAAGTAAATATATGACTTCTCTGGTTTGTTTTTCCCTTTAGCCATTTCGATGAATTCAGAATATTTGGCAACACAACCCTCTGGATATAGGACATAAGTTGGATATTTCAGTATAGGTTTATTCAAGAACCATCGGAATCCAACACATGCTAAGTTATGTTCCAAATTTTTGATCCAATCAATATAATCTTCGGAAAAATGAGGCTCATCGACGAGTTTTAGGACAGTCTGCCGTATTCCAGCATTACTTATAACAATTGGAGAAGAATATACATTTCCATTCTTGGTTGTTATACCTGTTACCTTTCCATTTCCATCCACATTTATTTTATCAACACGCGTATTAAATAACACATCTCCTCCGAAGTCTTGTACAGCCTTAGTGAAAACTTCAAAAACATAACCGATACCATTCTTGTAATATCTCCCACCACCGTTCTTCATCACCTCTTGAAAGAGTTTTATCATTTCTGCTGCACTGCTTTTATCAGAGGTGATTTCAAAAGCACCCTCGCCAAATGACGCTAATAAATAGGTATATAATCCTTTTGGCATTTTAAACTGATTCATAAAATCCATGCTTGTAGTGTTGTACAATTTGTCAATCTTGTTTTTGGGCATTCTCGCGAGTTTAGTTAAAATTTTGAATGATTGAAAAATCTCTTTCAAATTCCATAACCGAACACCAAATGTTTTCAACATTTTAAAAATGTTTGTGCCCATTACCCATTTCCTGATATTACCATCAGGTTCCTCGTAAAGGATGAGCCCAACAGGATCAGGATATAGAACTTCTACCTCATCCTCCTTTCCAATCTCCTTAAGTATCCGTTCAAAATGGGAATTTTTTTGTGGAACCCCATTAATTGGAAACAATTCATAGTGAAATCCACCTTTATGAATTGTCATCATCCTTCCGCCTGCTCGGGGATTCTTGTCTACAATTAACACTTTATATCCTCTTTTAGCTAATAATGCACCAATAGCACTTCCACCCGGACCTGCACCAACTACAATGATATCATAATTATGGGCTTTTTCTTTTATCATAGCAAACCTTCCAAGTTTGATTTTCTTAATCTATTTATCAATCCATGATTATTTTGATTTAGAATAAGGAGACATTCTAAGCAAGGCTAACTTCGCAAGAGGGGAGATGATTTTAATACCTAATCTTCTCATTCGGAAGTCATGCTTCATTCTGTCAACATATTGCTGAAATGTTATAGTTTGGAATTGAAGGACTTCTTGGGACTTCTTAGTGTCCATCCAATCAATATAAAACCAATCTTCCTTTTTTTTTGCAACTTTAAATGCTCTTTCTGGAAGCATTTTTAGCCCAAAAGCATCGAAGAATCCAATTAAAAAATCTTTTTCTAAAAGTTGACAATCCTTACCGCCCCCAATAAGAAATATCTTGTTAACATCATCAGTAGTTACGGCATTTGCAAAAGCAATTCCACAATCATTTGAGGAAACAAATTCAATGCGTTGGTCAAGTGGCATCTCGAATAAGAGAGTGTCAAATTTGCGAGGAATTTTTTCAACAGATACGGCTGCTAGTCGTAAGATCAACCATGGTAATCCACTTTCTTTTATCATCTTTTCACATTCAACTTTTGTGCGTGAATAGTTGTCAGAAGGATTTAATGGACTATCTGATTTCACGGGAGGCTCTAAATGAATTGTTATTCCATGCACACTCGCAGAACTTGCTAATATAAATCTTGGTTTATTTGGTAATGTATTTGCTATATCTATTAGATTTCTAGTTCCTTCAACATTTACTCTCTGGGCTAACTCTGGATTTTTTTCGCTTAAAGGTGGGATAATTGCAGCAAGATGAATGATGCACTTAATTCCCTTAACTGCTTTATTCAAATCCCTTAGATTAAGAATATTGCCCCAGATCATATTAAATTGTAGCTTTTTTGACAATTTAGCATATATTTTTTTATTAAGCGAATTTGGTAAATCAAAACAAGTCACATCGTGCTCACGGGTTATTAGTTGCTTCAAGGTATTTTGACCTACATTACCAAATGCACCAGTTAATAAAACTTTCAATTTGATTAACACCTGTTTTTTTAAATAAATCTGATTCTGAGTATATATAAGTATCCGATATATCTATAAGTTATATATACAAATTTTGATATATAAATTATTGCATTCCAAAAACAATATCAATGAATGTTATAAATTAGCAGATTCCTTCCCAATACAAATTAATTAATAATTTGTACTAATTACAATATTACTCCTTTTATTTCCAGCTCTCCAAGAGAATACAATACTTTGCCTTGAAGATACTGATGCATATCATTAATGCTATGGAAACCAACGAACCTTTCGGATTTAATGGAAATGTGATTAATAAAGAAGGAAGTTTGATTACAAATCTCCCTAAGGATTGTTGTGTAGAAGTCCCTGTTTTTATTGATAGTCATGGGTTACGTCCTTGAGGAGGAATTGTCTTACCAACTGTATGTCAAGCATTGTGTACTTCAAATATTATGGTACAAAAAGCAGCAGTTGAAGGGGTCCTTAAAATGGATCGAGAGAAGATTTATCATGCAATATTGCTTGATCCAAATACAGCTTATGTTTGTTCAACGACGCAAATCCGTGAAATGGTTGAAGAGATGTTCGAAGCAGAAGCTAAGTGGATCCCGAAGTTCTAATAAATTATATATCATAATACATATTTTTTTGACATATGATAACAAGAATCTGGCATGGTTGGACCTCATTTGAAAATGCTGATACTTATGAAGCCTTATTGAAAAATGAAATTTTTCCATCAATTGCAAATAGAAACATAAAAGGATATAGAAAAATAAGTCTTTTAAGGCGTCCACTGAAAAATGAAGTGGAATTTATTACAATAATGATATTTGATAATCTAAGTGCTGTGAAAGAATTTGCAGGGGAGGACCATGAAAAATCCTATGTTCCTCAAAAAGCACAAAAGTTACTTTTAAGACATGACAATAAATCGCAACATTATGACATAGTTAAGGAATACAATTATAGTTTATGAAATGTAAAAATCAAGAGATTTAATTGCCCGTGAGTACGGTTTCAATAATTTTTCCGTCTCGCATTTTTAACATTCTTTCAGCAAGAGCACCAACCATAGGATCGTGAGTAACCATTAAGATAGTCTGATTAAGTTCTAAATTAAGTTCTCTTAATAATTTAATTATTTCCATACCCATTTTAGTGTCAAGTTCACCAGTAGGCTCATCAGCTATTAAGATGGAAGGTTCATTGCATAATGCTCGTGCTATTGCGACTCTTTGTTGTTCCCCTCCTGAAAGTTCGGATGGAAGATGATCTTTTTTTTCACTTAAGCCTACAAGATCGAGAAATTTATTAACGTTTCTTTCAATCTCATGTTTTTTTCTACCTGCAAACAGCATTGGGAGCTCTACATTTTCATAAGCTGAAAGAACTGGGACTAGATTATAAAACTGAAAAATAAAACCAATTTCTTTAAGTCGTAAATTAGTTCGCTGTTCATCATTCATGTGTGCAACATTTGTTCTATTTATATATACAGTACCACTCGTAGGATTATCAAGGGCTCCAATCATATTCAAAAGGGTAGTTTTTCCAGAACCTGATGGACCCATGACGGATACAAATTCTCCTCTCTTAACATCTATACTCACACCATTCAAGGCTCTGATTTCAATTCCTTCAGTAATATTATAGATTTTGGTTAGATTGAATGTTTGGATCATTGTAGTAGGATTTATTAATTCATAGTCTTTTACTTCATTAATTACTGAATTTAAAAAGTGAATTTCTTTCTTCTTTTTAGTTTTCCTCATTTTTTAACTCTCCGATTTAGAATTTATAAATATCTTTTATTGACTTTCCTCCAATTTCTTCATTAATAAATACCCCATCAGTAAGAGTTATAATCCTATCTGCTACTTCTGCTATTCTTCTATTATGTGTAACCATCAAAATTGATTCTCCCTCATTTTTTAAATCAAGGAAAATTTTCATGATATTTGTAGTTGTTTCAGTATCGAGTTCACCAGTAGGTTCATCAGCAAGAATAATAAGAGGATCATTAACCAAAGCCCTGGCTATCGTAACTCTTTGTTGTTCCCCACCAGACATCTGTGTAGGTAAATGTTCCATTCGCTCTTCTAATCCAATCCTCTTCAAAAGATTTCTAACTTTCTCCTTTCTTAGTTTCGAATCCTGTTTGTCTATTATCATTGGAAGCTCTACGTTTTCATAAGCTGTGAGAATTGGAAAAAGGTTATAGAATTGAAAAATTAATCCAATCTTTCTCAATCGCATTTTCTTGTGTTGTTTATTGGTCATATGTGTAATATCAAGACCCATTCCTTTAGCATCAACATTATACATAATCTTACCTGAATCAGGGAAATCAAGAGCCCCTAAGCAATTTATTAAAGTTGTCTTTCCCGAACCTGAGGGGCCTACAATAGCAATAAATTCTCCCCTCCTAATTGTGAGATTAACTTTGTTTAAAGCTGTAATAATGGAATTTCCTACCATATATGTTTTGATGAGATCTTCTACAATCAGAACTATATCAGGATCTATACTTACTGCCTTAGCTGTTGATCTCTTTTCTTTTCTCCTTCCCATTTTTATCAACTTTTCTATTTTTTTAAAACTCTTTATATATCTTTTTTGTTTGATATATCATATTTATCTTGTTCTAACCGCGTCTATAATATTTAAGTTTGCTGCCCATTTTGCTGGATATCGTGAACTTACAATTACAGTAATTAAAACAGTCAATACTAAAATACCAATAGTTAACCAAGGTATTGTCCAAGTAACTGCGAGAAATCCTCCGGTAGGCATAGAATCCACCATTAAAGTTCCTTGAACAATCCCTGCAAAAATACCTGTTAATACACCTAGAAGTGCTAAAATTAAAGTTTCCCCTGAAATTGAACGAATTACCCCTTTTTTACTTAATCCTATTGATCTAAGCATACCTATTTCCCTTCTCCGTGCCATAGTTGTTAGAAGACTGTGAAGTGTTAACCCAATCATAGCAATTACTATTGCTAAGATAAGTAAACCATTCGTAATGAAAACAATTAAATTAATCATCGTTCTGAACGTTGAACTCATAAAGGATTTTGTAAAAGCGAATATTATAAGGTAACCTCGATCTTCAATGTAATTGACTTGTTCTTCTAGAGCATCTTCATCATACACTCCTTCTTCTACCCATGTAAACCAGTCATAAACATTAGTCCTTATTTGAAGTGTGAAAGTTTTGAGATCTATAATTGACCAGTAGCCACCTGAAAAATATAGATTTTGTAACAAGATATTTTTACAAGTTGTTATATTAACGGGACTATCACAGTGAACTAAAACTGAAGTTATCATATCATTAGAATAATCAGATCCTCTATAGTCAGGATAAATAATATTTCTCGCTTTTTCATAATTAATGTATATCGAATTTCCACTAATGTCATAACCCGATTCAAATCCAGCATACCAATTGTACTTTTCGGTGTTATACAACGTTGGTGATTTTATTATTCCAATGACCTCAAATTTTGGCCATAATTCTGGAGTTGCTATTGAATAAATCGACTGGCTCATTCCAAATTTTAAACTATCTATTGTTAGATTATAATCATTATTATAAGTTGAATTAAAACCTACAATTCTCAATATAATATTATTAGTTGGATCGACATAATAATGATTTAAATCAAAGGTAAATGTATTATTAGTCTCAATAGTATTATTAATAGAACCTAGTTTTTCAAATGTTTTAGTATAAATGTTAAATGCTTCCAAATCAAGTTTATCAATAGATACATTTACTGACGTCTCAATGGTAACATTTAGAACCTTATATAAATAAGGCATAAGCAAGCTTGTTGTAATATTAAATGAAAGCCATTCCTGATTACTCACAATTGAAAGGTAAATATCATCAGAAGCAGCTAAATTTGCGGTACTACCTGATATTGTAGTATAATTTTGAGGATTAATTACTGCTATATATGGTGGAAGATTTCCAACTTTAATAGTATTCTGAATAAATTGTTGTGGAAAAACAGTTATATTATCACCAATTCCTATAGAGGGATTATTTTTTATGAAAGTTTCATCCACGACACATACATTTTCCGTTGTATTGAGTAGTTCTTCCATTGTAGATCCAATATATCCAATTTTCTTATCTACAAGACTATTGTTTCCAAAGTACGAATCAGATTTAAGGTTACCAGTTGAATTAGTATGAATCCCAGCAACAGAACCAGCATAATTTATTATTGAACCATTAAATGCTGTAGGTGAAAAATAATCCATTCTAGTAGTATAGTAATCAATTCCGCTAATTCCATTAAGAAGAGTCTCAACAGGAGAGAAGTTAAACCAATTAGGTTGAACCAAATCCAAGATAGGGTTCCCAGTCTGAGTTAATTGTCTGAAAACCATATCAGTACCTCCCCCAGGTAGGTTTTTAATTGCAATTTCTTCGTAGATTTCCCAAGATATAAAAGTATTATAGGTTTTTCCTTCGCCTTGAGCTCCTAAGAGATCTAGCGATGAAAATCCCTGAATGCTCCGTACAATAGCTATAACAGTCATATTTACAATAAAAATATCTTCATACGCATTATCATCATCTCCATTAAGTAATGCCGTTAGATTTGCATAAGTGGTTCCTAATGAAAATTTTACAGACAAAATTTCTCCAACATTCACAGCATAGTCATCCGCAAAAGCTTTATCAATTATAATATTATTGCCGATTTTAATTTCATCCATCATTTCATTAATAGTCATTGTTGTAGGGGAAATTATGGTAGTCTTAGTTAGATGTTCTTTAGCTTTTGCTGTGTCTAGTACATTTATCATAATTGATGTATTATATTCACTATCAAGTAAACTATGTCCAATCCAATCATTATCTATTAGAATTTGTGCATTTTGATGACTAACTCCCATTACATCATTCACTCCTGATTGATTAATGAGACCCTCTTCAAAAGATCTCGGAGTACCAAAAGTATATAGCCGTATATCAGCACCCATAAAGTCATTAATGGTAGTACCTATACCTGCTCTTATTGAGTCCATCATTACACTTATCCCTATAAGAAAACTTGTGGTTAAAGCAATCATTGTAAATGTAAGACTAGTTCTTCTTCGATGTCTTAGTATATTCTTTTCAGTTAGTAATCTCGTTTTCCTAAGATAAGGGGAAAATAAAGATACAAAAGCTTTATTAAGTGGTTTTATACTAAGTACAATTATCCATATAATTCCAAATAAGATTAAAATGGGGGCAAACATCGTAATTACCATCCCTTGACCCATCCCTGGCATTGAACCTGCAGTAGGTCCAAATGTAGTTGTAGTTTCAGGAGCAAAGATCATAAGCATTGCCCCAGAGGAGATAAGTAAACTCCCTGAAATGAATAGTATTATCCTTTTCCAATAATGTTTTTTCTCTCTCTTAGATTTTTCTTCGATTGGATTCAAACATTCAATAATAGGTTTTCGACTTGCCTTCCAACTAGGATAAAGTGAAGCAGCAATACTAGAAATTAACCCCACTATAAATGTTGTAATTAAAGTCATAGGCAACAAGACAATTTCAAAATTTGAAATTGCAAGCCCTCCAAATTGTGCGGCAATACTCTGGATTGTTTGTAACGTAACTGAAAATATTACATATGATATGAAATAAGAAGATACTGTTCCTATTGTTGTTCCTATTATACCCATTACTGCTCCTTGAGTTAGAAACATTTTAAAAGTTTCAGATTTAGATGCCCCTATTGCTTGGAACATACCCGTCTCATATTCTTGTTCTTTTTTAATAATGTTAAAAATATTCATCATTAAAATAATTGAGAGGATTAAAGCAACTAAACCAAAAATTAGAAAGACTGTTTCTAATGTACTCATTGTTGTACTTATCATCTCTAAATTACTAGATTTTAAGTCATTAACTTTCCAATCTCTTCTATCATTAAGAGCGGCTAATGTATCTTCAATATTCTCAACAACAGAAGAAACACTATATATATCATCAACACCTACAACACCTAAATTATATTCGCCAGTATGATTTTCTGTACCATCCACTAATTCATGAGCATTATCGATGTTTACAAATATGCCTTGTCCTCCACCACCAAGTCCTACAAGGCCCATTGTAGACTCTGATGGATTCTCAGGATCGAAATCCTTCCCTTCCCCAATATCACGTATTATAGCAACAACAGAATATTCCAGCCATGTTCCCGTGTTTAGAGGATCATAACCTAATAATTCGCCATCATTTGGTAAAATCCAAACACTATCATTCACTTTAAAATCCTTTCCTAATTGAATTTTTAGGGATTCTGAAATAACTATTACTTTATCTCCCGTAACCTCATGGGTATAATCAAGAAGTTCTTCAACGGTATCCCCATTACTCACTGAATTTAATATAAAAGGTTTTCCGCCCAAAGCTTGTTCATCTGGATCCTGAATATCAATACCATATATCCCAGTTCTTGTGCTATTGTCCACTTGGTTTCCACTATCAGTTGCACTAATATAAACATTGAAACCAGAAATCCGGTAAGCTGTTGACTCAACGTGTCCTATGTCTTCAATATCACCATTTATTTCAATAGGGTCAAACCATCCGTCGGTACTATTAGCAGCTCTAACCAAAATGTCGGCAGTACCTAACTGTTCATCTATTGTTTTCAACATCATTACATTGAACGAATCCGATACGATTAAAACTCCACCAAACAAAGCAACACTAATGACAAGTGTAATTGTTGTTAAAATGTAACGTATTTTACGTCTTTTCATATTACGAAAAGCAAGTTTTAGTATGACACCCATTTTCTTAATCACCTGTTTTTTTTAGTTTTTCTAATTCATTTTCCATCGCAACTTTATTCTTTCCTATGATATCTAAAATCAAATTCATTATTTCAATTCTTCTGCTAAGAATGTTAATTTTTTCATCTCTAGATTTATCTATTAGAACAATCTCTTGATAAGATTGCCTAAAAAAATCCAATAGATTACTTGGGAGGTTCTTAACATCCAGAACAGCAGTTATCATGCTTAATAAAGATAGATTCATTTCTTGTTGTTTTTCCACCAACATCTTTAAAATTTCTCTACCCTTTTTCGTAAGGTAATATTCCTTGCTCTCTCTTTGCCCTGTCTTCTTTGTTTCATATTGAATTAATCCTCTCTCTGTAAGATTAGAAAGATATGGATAAATAGTAGCATTTGTCGGTCTCCACTCACCAAATGTATCCTCAGAGATCATTTTCATTAGTTTATAACCATTAGCTGGATTTTTTTCAAGAGCTAATAAAATAAGCATATTAACATAGCCACTCTTCATTGATTGTTCAATAAGCTCAACAAATTTTTCTGTACTCATTTTTAACAAGGCTTATACATTTTAGTTTTTCAATATATGTCGATGATTTACATGTTTAGATATGAAATATTCTTTTTGTTATTTAAATCTGATGAATAGTAAAAAAAAAAAAATAAAAAAAACCTACTTAAATTAAATAATCTATCAAATCTATATCTTTTATTTTTGAAAACTGTTCCATTTTTCTTCAAGTTTAGGATCATGAATCGTATCCATTATATATTTAGCATATTCTTCTCCTGTAGAGCCAGTATCTCTCCCTGTAACTTTAAGTTTCTTTTCATAAATAGCACATATATCCAATGCCATTTCTAGTTTTTTTGCTTTCTCAACAAATCCAATATGATTCAATAGCATAGCGGAAGCTTTTATTATACTTGTTGGATCAGCATATTTTACTCTCCCGGTTTCAACCATTCTTGGAGCAGTACCATGAATTGCTTCAAACATTGCATATCTTTTACCAATATTTGCGCTACCAGCAGTACCGACGGATCCTTGAATCTGAGCAGCCTCATCTGTTATGATATCTCCATAAAGATTCGGTGCTACAAAGACTTTGAACTGTGATTGTCGTTCGGGGTCAATTAATTTCGCTGCCATGATATCAATATACCAATCATCAAATTTTATTTCTGGATATTCATTTTTAGCAATTTCTTTTGCCATGTTTAAGTACATTCCATCAGTTGTTTTAACTACATTGGCTTTTGTCACCAAGGAAACTCTATTCACACCTGTTTTTTTAGCATAATCAAAAGCTAATCTCAAGATTCGATCTGTTCCCTGTTTAGTGTGTACACAGAAATCAAAAGCAAGATCATCAGTTACACTAATACCCTTTGAACCCAACACATAAGCACCTTCAGTATTTTCTCTGAAAAACATCCAATCTATTCCTTTTTCTGGAACTTTTACTGGACGAACATTTGCAAATAAATCTAACTCTCTTCGCATGGAAACATTTGCACTTTCGAGATTTGGCCATTTTCCAGAGGCTAAATCAGCAGAACTGGGTGTGTGCGTGGGACCTTTTAAAATTACGTGACAAGATTTTAATTGTTCTAAACTTTCATCGGGGATTGCTTTCATTAATTTTGCTCTATTTTCAATCGTAAGTCCTTCAATATCCCTAAATTCAACCTTTTCATTTTTAACTTCTTCTTTTAAAAGAAATTTAAGAATTTCCTCTGCGTGCTTTGTAATTTCTGGGCCAATACCATCACCGCCCGCAACACCAATAATAATAGGCTTCAATATTGAATAATCTATCCAATCTGCACCTTTCTTCATATTTTCAATTCTTTTTAATTGCTCCCTTACAAGTTTTTCAAAGTGTTCTTTAGCTTTTTCAACTATATCATCCATCTTTATTTCCTCAATTTGATTTCTTTTCTTTATATTAAATTTTTATAATCTTTTTTTAATTTTCATGTTATAATAAATAAATTGTTATTTTTATTCTGAGAATAGGATTTCATCCCAAGGTTGTCTATATAAACCAGCTCTTTGTCTTTTTTGATCAAATACATGCCCCATCATACCTATTGAACGACCGAGAACAAATAAGCCATTTAAGGCTTCACTATAAATAACATCCTCTATTTCTTCTGGAGAGAAATCTAGGTTTTCTAATAAATCCAAAAACGTAATCCCTATGCATCCATCAACATTTAATATCAAATTATTCCTTTTTGTTGTCGTCAATTTTTCTACTTCAAGAGCGAAATCTAAGTGTGGATGTTTTCTGAAATTCTTGAATACAAATTCCTTAAGTAATACAACTCTGACATCAGGGTTTTGAACTGATTTTATACGATGGCCTATTCCTGGAATGTTAATTTTAACAACATCTTTCATATATTTGACGAATTCTTGCGGTTTCATTCCCTTTTGCAAAGCTTCTCTTATGTATTTTGCTGCATCTGAAATTGCACCCCCAAATCTAGGACCAATTGTTAAAATTCCGCTAGCTAAAGCAGACATAAGATCTTTCCCTGCCCGAGCTGTGATTATAGCATTATGTGCTCCTGATACTGCTGGGCCATGATCTGCTGTTAATTTAATTACCATTTCAATAAATTGTTGGGCAAATTCTGGTAACTCTCTTTTAAACCATAAGAGTCCAATAACATATCCAATTGACCTATTATCTCTAATTATCTCATCTAATCCAACTCTTGCGAATGTAGGAACATCTCCTCGATCGTCACTAATAGTTACCACTACATCAGAGGGTCTTCTAACTAAACCTAATCTTATAGCTTCATTGAAATCAGTAGGAATCTTAGGGGGTTCTTCTTCTTTACTAGGTTTTATCGTCCCTTCTTGGACTAGTTTTTCATATGTTTGCTTAATTAGTTTATCAAAATCTTCATAAGATTCAGGAACTAATGCTCCAGCTTCCTTTAGAGCTTTATTTTTAGCTTCTGCAGTCTCTTTTGCAGTACCAGCCATAGCACCAGCATGTCCAAACTGTAACCCTTGTGGTAAAATCTTAGCTGCGGTACCAGTAACCCATATAACAAGCGGTTTAGTAATCCTATTATTTTTTAAAGCATCAACAATTTCATATTCTTCTGTTCCACCAATTTCTCCCAGACAGACTAACATTTTGATATTTGGATTTGCTTCATAACGTAGAACATGATCAATTAATCTTGAACCAGGATAACGATCTCCTCCAATGGCAATCGATTCATAAACTCCATCTGTAGTTTGTGCTATCATAAAATTCATTTCATTACTCAAACCACCTGACTTAGATACGAAACCTACTGAACCTGGACGATATAGTTTTGAAAGGATGATATTTTCAAGCGTTCCTGCTGTATTAGCGATTTTAAATGCTCCCGCTTTTATACCTCCGACAGTTGCAGGACCAATAATTATTTTCTTTTTTTCATTAGCGATTTTTATTAAAATTCTACTTTGTCTTTCCGGAACACCTTCTGCAATTATGACAACTACTCGAATTGTGTCTGTTTCGAGTGCTTCTTTACTTGTATCATAGGCAGATCGAAAAGAAGCAAAATTGATCATCACATCAGTGTTTGGATGTTTTTTTACAGCCATCTCAAGTGTTTTATAAACTGGGATGACAATTTCTTTGCTTCCCCAAAAAATTTTGTGATATGCAATCGCAGCTTCTTGAGTAGGTCTAATCATCGCAGCAACAGATGGTTTTTTCCGTCTACAGACATAATCAAAATCAAGCATTCTCTGAACTGGATTTGCTTGGAATCCATATATTATTGCTTGAGTATCTTCATTAAACAACTCATAATTTTCCATTTACATTTCACCCCTCATTTTTTCAATCATTCGAGCTACTGGACGCGTCATACTACTATATCTATCGTAAATTTCTATAGGTATACCAGTCTCCTCTCCAACTTGTCTCATTAGTTCTAATCCTTGTTTCTCGTTAGGACCCCCTCTACGTACTAGAATTTTAACATTAGCTTTCTTTAATTTATCTACTGAATTCTTTATTGCTTTGACAATTCCCGCAAACGTGGCTTTAACATCTGTAAAATTTGCAATCCCTCCACCTATAATTAGGTATTTCTCTTTACCTTTCGGATCTGGTTTCTCTGTTATGAGATCAATTAATGTTTGAGCATATATTTGAGTATGTTCTTGGCTTGGATTCCCACTATATTCACCATAATTTCCTAATTCTTCTGAAAATCCAAGATCTGTAATCGTATCTGTATATATTACAGATGCTCCTCCTCCAGCAACCATCGTCCAAACATTTCCATGTCGATTTAAGATGGTCAATTTAAGAGAAGCTCCTGTTTTTTCATCAAGATCTTTTATTTTTACCTCTTCTAGACTCATTTCTTGACCGAAACCTGCTGGAAATTCAATTGGTTTTGTTGGATGACCCCAAGTATCTGCATGAAGAAATGCCGCAGTGTCATCCAGTCGAGCTTTTACATCCAATGGAACAATCTTTTTATCATTTTTAATCGCAAAAGGATTAATTTCCAGAAATGTAAAGTCTTGATCCACAAAAACTTGATATAACCCTTTTATGAAAGGGATTATCTCATCTTTCAGATCTCCTAGATCGGGTAAACTATTTTCTAAATCAAAGTTTTTTATATCTGTGCCAATTCCAATTAGAATGTGAGAAACTTTATCCCAATTTTCTTCAATAAATATACCTCCTTCATAGCTAAAATGAATTATATCACCATCTCTTTCAGATGTTATAGAAACATAATATTCTTTTTCATGTGGAATAAAAGGTTCAACAAGTAGTCTAGTTAATTTACCTTTTACATTCCCAATTACAAATTCTTTACTTAAATTATCTGTACAGAATTTTTTAACTTGATTAACATCAGCATCTAATAGGATTAATTTCGCTTTACCTCTCTTTCCAAAAAGTTGATCAGGTTTAACTACAAGTTTTTCAGTATTGATCCAAGGACATTCATCGATCAACCTGTCAAAATCTGTTTTGCTTTCTATAATTGCTAATTTATTATGATAATTAAAATTTGGATAATACTTTGTTAATTCTTCTGCTAAAAGTCTTTTTGCATCATATTCATATATATTTTTTTGTGCCAATTTCCTCTAACTCAGCTTTAAGTTTTTATTAATCTATCCAAATGTGTGAAGATTTATAAATATTAAAAATTAATTGTATGGGAAGGGATTCCCTTGGAGTAATAGTACTTAACTATTTTATAAGAAAATAGAAAAAAAATCAAAGATGTTCATTGGTTACCATTAATTTTTAATTTTTATTTAATTAAAATCATTTACACCGAAAAATTAATCATAATGAGGTAAAAAAATGTTAAATGATCTAACAAAATGGAGTAGGATTCAAAGTCATGAAGCAATAGAAATCGGAAGATATTTTGAGTATAATGAAGATGCATTGCGACTTTTTAAAGAATGGTTAAGTTTTATTTCACAACCTACTATAAAAGTATTAGAAATAGGATCTGGGGGTGGTTTTTTTACTAATATTTTATTAAAAATATTTCCTGGAATTAATTTAACTTGTCTAGAGCCAGATGAGACCTTTGTTGATATATTGAAAGAACGATTTAAAGATCAGATTAAAATCATCAAGGATGAAATAGAATCAATTAAAATTCCTGAAAGTTCCTTCGAAGTAGTAATTTCTCATATAGTTTTACATAATTTAAAAGATCCAATAATAGCTTTAAAAAAAATGAAGGATATTGTTAAGGATGGTGGTAAAGTAGCGATTATCGAGCCTCTTCCTTCAGGAAAGCATTATTATCCCTCAAAAAAAATTCAAAAAGCTTCTGACTTTTTAGGACAAGCAATATTTATAAAAGCCTCTAAAAGGCGGGAATTGTTAATGTATTCAGATCAATGGGATCCTTGGAATTCTTGTTATCCCCAAATTTATGAGGAAGTGGGCTTTCAAAATATCGTATGCAACGGATGGACCTCTATTTTTACTCTTTCTGATGAGAGAATTGATTTTTTTGAGAAAAAAAAGTGGATAAGGATGAGAACAAATTTAATTGAGCAAAGCATGACTGATACCTCTCAAATTTTATTAGAAGAAGGATTTAATCAAAAAAGAATCAATAAAGCTTTTACAATCTTATTAAATTACTTCAAAATGTTAGAAAATGCTACAAGGGATGAGTTAAATCATATTCATGAACAAGAAATAGTCCATAGAATTATAGTAATTGGTCAAAAATAGGAATAAAATTTAGGTTCTTTTAATGATTTACTAATAAGAGATTACAATTTCTTTACAATATAATCAAGAATGGATGTGCGACCTGTGTTAAAATAATTTCCTTTTAAAATATGTCTTTTTTCTTTATATAAGATCTCAAAATTATTAAAAAATCCATCTGGTTCATCATCATCAAAATAACTATGCAGAAATTCCTCATCTCCATGTTTACTGATTACTTCACCTGGTTTTGTTTCTTCGTTTTTTTCAAACCATCTGTCATCTTTAGATAGAAAATTCAGATAACATAGCCCACCATTCATTAAAACTCGATATATTTCATTAATAGCTTGAGCTGTCCCGTTTTTACTTAAATGAACCATGGAGAGATAAGAATAAACATAACCAAAAAATTTTGATTCAAATGGTATATTTCTCATGTCTCCCTTAACAATATTTAACTTTATATTATGCTTCTTACAATAATTTTCAGCTTCCTTTATCTGGTCCTCAGAAATATCTATTCCATATGCTTCAAACCCATTTTCATAAAAAAAAGCAAGTTTAGGATCTGATCCACCAGCACCGCAATCTAATATCCTATTATTGACTGGATTAGATTGAATAAATCTAAGAAAATTGTATAAAGAAGATGGATAGAATTTTTTAATCATTTTTAAAGAAATTCTTTGTAGTTTTTAAAAGTTCTTCTTCTGATTTTCAATTATTTAAATTTATCTAATATCTCTTTTGAGATCTTTCTTATATTACGATTGAAATCCAACTGCATTTCCGATTGCTTTTGTAATTTTATAAAATGGGGGTGAATTCTTAGAAACTCCAAAGACATTACCATATTGACACATATCTCCAAGCATAACTCCTAATTTAATTTTGTCTGGTATCAAGATTCCATAAAATAGATTCTTTTTAACATCTTTTTATATAATTTCTTTATAAAAAGAATTCAATGATTCTGAAGGATTATGAGGAATTACCCAATCTTTTGCAATTAAAGTGATAACTGGTGCTTCCGATAAGTGAGTGAAGGTTACATCATGGCCTACGCATAATCCTATTATTATATTCATATCTGTTTTAGCCTTATTCATTAATAAAGCTTGAGCTACTGGATTGCAATATATACGATCAAAATTGTATCCCTCTTTACAATAATTTTTGAATTCTTCTGGTATTTCTACAGTAATATTTTTATTAATTCCGGTTGGACAGTATACAGAACTCACTTCAAAGCCATAATGAATTAGAATTTCTGCAGTTTTTCGAGTTTCTGTCTGTAATGCACCACATGAAGCAATCCCTAGCTTTTTAAATCTCATTGCTTTTGCGTATTCTATAGTACTTTTTAAACGAGGCAAAATCCCTTGAGAATTCGCAATAGTTGCTGCAAAATTAGACCTAATTATAAAATCATCTGTTTCATACAATTCAATTGCTTTTTTTTGAATATCAGGACTAGTTCTTATTGGACAATTTTCTAATTCTCTATTTGGTTTCCCGATTCCACAGTTATCTCTACAATCACATTTATAACAAGTTGGATCTTTTATATTCTTATTATTCATGAGCAATTCATTATTGGAAATTATTATAGAATATATTTTTATTTGCATTAAGAAAAACATCAAAAGATAATATAAATTATCTAATTTTGATTAATTAAAAATTGATATATTGACAGTATTAAAAAAATAATTTATTTAATTTGATTGAGTATATTCCTGTTGATTTGAGTATTCATAAATCACTTCTGATAGATTGAAATGATGAGTATTTATGCAACCTTATTGGATTTACATGGAAAAAAAATTTGTTGATTGAAAGGTCAAACTTATTTTGCTACTGATTTGAATTATTTTTTATTCGAATTAATTTTGAGAGTGTTGGAAAATCTCGTCTTTCAATTACTAGTAATTTCTCCTTATTTTCTTCCTCGAACCAAAATTTTGTAGCTTCATCTGTAAAAAAGCTTTTATTGTCTTTTGTAATTATTTGGTGTTTTAAATTCGACCGCTCCAAATATGGTTTATAGTCTATAACACCAATTTTATAACGATCATATTGACCTTCATAATTTTGAAATTTCTGCAGATCAATCTTTATTGGATTGTATATCGCTTTACAATATTCCAACTCAAATTGTACCATTCTCTGAATTTCTTTATCGTCTAAATTTTTTAGTATCTCATCGAATGCTAACATATGAGCTTTTTCTAATGCTTGTTCTTGTGGGACTTCAATATTAGGAGATACTCCTTTTCCTTCCCAATTATCATTTGAGATAGGATTTGTAGGTGTTCCAATAGGGAGCCATATTACAAACTTATTCAAAATAGGAAAGATGTCAACGGGATTTGCTGCTCCCCGTGTAGTTTCTCCTATGATTTTTCCTCTTTCCAGCATCTTTAAAACATAGGCAAACTCTTCTGCTCCCGAAGCTGTTCGACGACTTGTTAATACATATACAGGCTTATTTGGGAAACGCTTTCCAGGGATATAAGGAACAGTCCAACTTTGGTAATGTTTATTGCTTTTACGGTCATAAATACTGGTTAAAAGTTTTGAACTTGGTTCTATTAAATGGCTGATTATTAAAGAAACCATAGATGGATATCCTCCTCCATTATTTCGAATATCAAAAATGAAAGCATTACTATTTGCTAGAAATTGTAAAGCGCCAACTATTGTCTCTCCAGCAAATTCTGCTGGTGCAAAATCATTCAATTTAATATATCCAATATTTCCAGGTAATCTTTCAGCTTTAATAATGCTATAATTCTTGTATTGTTCGTATTTAAGATCAGTTTTAAATTCTAAATAATCATAATCAATTTCATTCTCGTCCTTCTTATGTTCTTCTATTAAAGTTTGAGCCAATGAAGGGTTGTATTCAAAATAAAAGTGTAAATCATTAGATATATTTAATAAATCATTAGTGACAATACTTGCCAATTTAACTGGGTCTATAATACCATTGAATTGGCTTTCTTCTAATTTATTTAATAAAAATTGTGCAATTTTTTCTGCTATTTCTGGAAAAATATAATAAACTTCTATTTTCTTTGCTAATTCTTGAATGATTTTTTTAATTTTGACATCATTAACACTATAATCCAATTTCTCTTCTTCCATGATAAAGCCCTATATGTTATGCATTAATCCAAATTAAATATCAAGTTTTTATCGTGATAATTTTTATAAAAAATAGTATAAACTTTTTTTATATATTTTCTCTAATTAAAATATTAAAAATTATTTAAATTGTGAGTGAATTTGAGCTTTCGAACTGAAAAAGACGTTTTGGGGGAATTGGAAGTCCCAAGTAATGTTTATTGGGGTATTAATACTCAAAGAGCAATA
>JBHLNL010000199.1:0-5200 GCA_048941605.1 Promethearchaeota archaeon
AAATTTACTCTTTTGAATTTTACAAATATGAGCCACTTTCTTATAATTGAAGGATTCTGCTAAAGTATCGAGATAAGAGAGATTATATAAAATTGAAATATTTTCATCATTCCTCATAAATAATTTATCTAATTCTTCTTGAATCTTGTTTTTATGCATATTTGACCTTTTCATTATACGTTTTTTAATCTCTCTGATTGTTTCACTGAAATTTAAATCTCTAATACTTGATATAAGAGAATTTAATACAAGGGAATACTCAACTACTGTACTAATATTCTCCGTATCTCTTAGATTCTCAAATTTAAGCTGAAGATCTTGATATATTTCATTTATATAGTTTTCATCTAAACCCTTAATTTTCTTAAATTCGTTTAAAAACTTATAATATTTACCTTCTAAGAATAAATGAAGATTTTTATTAAATAGATCTTTAAATTTTCTAATAACTTGCCCGGAATTACTTATCCTTAATGAAATTTCAGGTGTTCTACCAATAATAATATCAGTTTTTGCTTTATAGAATTGTTGATTCACGAGATTATTCGTTGCGGAATAAAGCTTTTCTAATACCATCCCAATAGTAAAACTCCTAATTTTGTCTAAATATTCCTATTAAAAATTAATAAAAATCTAATGATTTAATTTTTTGCTTTATTTAATCTTAATTCTTAAAATGTAATTTTAAGACGAAATAATACAAGAATAACACATTATTAAGTGCTAAAATTTAGTTATCTTATAGATTGCCTTAGCTATTCATGAACCAAAAAAAAAAAAAATATAATTAAAAAATAACTTGAATTTAATTATAAAAAGTTAATAAAAAAAAAGAAAAGATTCTTTGAAACTCTTTTAGGTTGCTTCTTTTAATTGTTTTCTTAGAGGTCTTCCACTAGATCCTCATACGCCTCGAGAGAGAGTTCAATTATCTCTTGGAAGGCCATTGCATCTTGTAGATTTCCCTCAACTGTTATGTCTCCTGCCATATATGCAGAAGTTGCATCAACCTCTCCCATGAGTATTCCTGCTCCTACTTCCAAGTTAGAGGACATTGTGAATGAGGGATTATCAACTTCTCCTTCTCCAAAATCCAAGATACCTTCTTTTACTGTAAGCCAGTGCTTTTTATCTGCATCAGTAATGATCATTTGAATTGAAATATCCATATCCTCTAATTCTTCCTTAAGATCTTCGTTCTCTGTCGAGATTTGTTTGATAAATTCGAAGACCTTCATCATATCTTCGGGTGAAGCGCTTGCTGCGCCAGCATCTTGTGCAGCTTTAATTTCTTTTAATAATGATTCGTCAACCATTTTAATTTTCAACCTTCTTTTGTAATTTTATTACTTATTTTTAGAGATTGTTTAAAAATATATTACATAAATAACAATATTAAAAGGTTATAATGATATAAAAAGGTTTTATTTCTTTTTTTTGTTAAATTTAGGAATAAGAACTAAGATCATCAGTTAGTTAGTATGAAGACTTTTATGATATAAAAATATCTAGGTTAAAAATTTTAAATTAGATTAGAAAAAGCTCTATTTAAAATTAAAGTGGTAACTAGTATTAAAATGGCGCCCACAGCGGGAGTTTCTTAAGAGCGCGAATTGTTCTCTTTTTTTGAACCCGCGTCGTTCTCCTCGGTCAGATATCTTGATCGAACAGGAGTGACAGTCCCGAATGCTAGACCGGGCTACACTATGTGGGCTGTGAATTAAAGAAAAAACAGAAAATTATGATTTTTCTATAAAAGATGAAATAAAGAAAAGTATAAAAATTTTATTCTGAGACATTTTAGATAACGAAAACACATAATTCTACCTAATAGAAACATTTATATTGCTAAAAGACGATGTAGATTATAAGGAATATTTAGGTATAACAATATCATATATTTGAATTAGTCTCAAGTATATTTACTATGCTTAATTCGAAGTCTTTCAATTCGGTTTTAAATGATTTAGAAAATCATGATGGGGAATTTATAGATTTATTAGATAAAATCATTAAGTTTGCTGTTAATAAATTTACTAATACTGAAGATTTACGGGAAGAAATAATAGAATATGACGATATATACCAAATCATTGTTACTGACATAGATTTTAATTTTTGGTTAAATGTATCTAATGGCTCTATTATTTACAAGAAAGGAATTAACAGAAATGCTTCATTTAAGGTAAATTATACAAAAGAAATATTAGTAAAAATACTAAAGCGTGAAATGTATGGAACTGATGCTTTTATGAAAGGAACAATAAAGGTTGATGGAGAGCTCTCTCAAGGATTAAGATTTATAAAACTATTTCGAATGTTTTTCGAATATCTAAATAATGGTTTTAAAAAATAACATATAGAAGCTTTTAGCAAATTTTGTTTTATATATGAAGTAAATTGTTAAGGTATTCAATCTTCTTATTCAATAAGATTTTTTAGAAATAATGAATGAAAAATATTATAACCTATCAAGTGTTAGAACATTATTTTAGGGCCTGTAATCTAGTCTGGATAGGGTGCCCGGCTTCGGACTGGGATGTCGCAGGTTCGAAAAATCTGAGCAATTCGCTCTTTATTAAGATTCGAGAATCCTGCCAGGCCCAATTCTTATTAAATTCCAAATTTTACATTTTATAGCCCTTATAACCAATATCCAACTTTCAGCGGCAAAATAAGGCCTTAGTGAAATTACTGAGTTTTTAAGAAAATCTATCTATAGTATTTATTTATTATTCATTTATCGCGTAATTATCCTAGTTATCTTTATAATTGAAAAGGAAAAAAATATCAATTTTACTAAATTTTACACAAAATTATAAAATTATTTTATTTAAACTTATTTTTTTTGGGTATTTTGCTTGATAATAGAATATACAATTTTGATGAATATCATTCCTTTTGATTATTTAAATCTAAAAAGCTTAGATTTTCTAAAGAGGGAATAATTTTTCGAAGTTATAATCAGAGGACAATTCTATTCGTCAGAATTATTTTTGTTTAAGATATTGTAATTATGGTCAAAAAAAGAAGGTTTATATACAAAAATTTTTATTAGTTATAAAAAAAATCAATTAAATTAACATCATAGGAAGGGATTTTATTTTAATTTGGATTTTTATAAAAAATTTAAGGAAGTGATTAATAAATGCCAAGCTTAGAAATTAATGAATTAACAGTCTTAATAATCTTAGCCATTCCAGTAGCTTTTTCTCCATATCTTTTAAAGAAGAGGCGGGATATAATGAAATGGTTTCCGGGGTATTATTGTATTTTCATAACATTCCTGTCTACAAACCTTGAAGCTTTTTATGCGCCTGATACTTTCAATTTCATGGAGCATTTTTTTGCTATGATGGGGGGAATTTTATTCTGTCTGGCAGCAGTTTACGAATATTACAGTAAAGTATTGAAAGGAAAGCAAATTAAATTACCAACTAAAAAGGTGGAACGGTGAGAAAATAAATGTTATTACAAATTGATCCAGCAGATATGCTAGACGGTGGTTTAAATTTAGTGGGTATGTTCTTTTTCTGGATTGCAGTTCTAATAGCTGTGTTTATTTATTATAAAAAGAGGACACCTACTAATGCTATATATGTATTTTCTGTAATAGGCGGTGCTTTATATACACTGGGGAATCTTCTTGACAAGTGGCAACTATGGGATAGTAATTACGCAGACTCTTTTGGTGAAAGCTTTGCTTTGTTTATCGGAGTAGTAGCTTTATTTTTTGCCGTCATACCTTTCTTAGAACAAAAACTTGAAAAATCAACTCTCGATATGAAAAATGTAATTGACGCTGCCTCTAATACGAGTATAAATGTAGCAAATATTGCTAATGAACTTGCTGCTAGCGCTAGTGAAGTAAATGCTGCTTCAGAGGAAATTGCTTCATCAACTCTAGAAATGACAAATAATACTCAAGACGTTATGAGATCAACAAACGAGATTAATAGTGTTATGAGTATTATAACAAACATTTCGGATCAAACCAATCTATTAGCCCTCAACGCAAGCATAGAAGCAGGAAGAGCTGGTGAACAAGGAAGAGGTTTCGCTGTGGTTGCTGATGAGGTTAGGAAATTAGCAGAAGAATCAAAAGACGCTGTCCGAGAAACTAACGATAAAATCAGAGAAGTAATCAATAAAATTAATTATTCATTTAGTGCAATGGAAGGGATAAGTGCTTCTGCAGAGCAACAAACAGCTTCAATGGAAGAGGTAACATCTACTGCCCATAAATTAGGAACATTAGCAGAAGATTTAAAAAATTCTTTAACTATAGATGAAAAATAAAAGATATTAAAATGATAGGTGATATCTTTATTTTTTTTGTTTTTTTTTTATTATTTTTATATTTTATTGTATCATACTGATAAATACAAATCCTGGACTATTCTTAAAAATAAAATAAGACGCTTATCTTTTTTAGATATGCCTCTTTTTTCATACCTATTACTTCTATAAAGTATAGTGTAAAAAAAGATTTAAATATGTAAAATCTAATAAATATGCAAAAATAGAAGGAATTAGGTATTATTTAGAGGTGGGCAAAATTCCTAATGAATTAAAAAAAACAAAAGAAATGGAGAATTTTGAGAGTGAAACAGGTAAGAGGGTTTAATTTTTTGTTGTCAAAAATAGTGATTAAATTATTACTTGTGATCAAAAAAGATTTAAATATATTAATCATGATTATTTTATTAACACAAAAGGAAAAATAAGCACAAAAATATTATTTTAAATTAATGATTACTATAAATGGGAATTACCAAAATTTAGAGGAAAATTCACAAATTTTTCAATTAAGAGGATTTAGTGTCTCTGAGATAAATACTAAGGGAAATTTTGAAATTATTTTCCAAAAGGGGATTGGTATTACTCTGAATAAGAAGATTGTTGATTTGTATAAAAGTGAATTACTAAAAAAAAGGCAAGGATATGTAAAAGATAATATTGGAAATCTAACTGTATATATTAATTTCTTTGAAAGAAACCCAGATCAAAAGTTAATCATTATGTATATAGATAAAACAGAGAATCTAATGAACTATACAAGTTTATATCATTTATCTAAAATAATTTATAATAATATAAGTTCTGAAACATCAGAAAATGAGATAAAAAATATTTGTAATAATATAATAAATATTCCTAAAGCTAAAGGATTAATTGGAATATTTATTATAGATAAAGC
>JBHLNL010000200.1:0-5185 GCA_048941605.1 Promethearchaeota archaeon
TCTATAGAAATGCTGGTGTAAAAACTATTATTGTTGGATGTGCTGAAGGATATAGAACTTGGAAATTTGATTATCCAAAAATAATAGAGAATTTTGATTTTAGAGTTATGCATTTTACTGAATTTTTTCTTGAGAAAAAAATTCTCGAAAATATCAGATTCCCTTATATTTCTGAAATAAAGGTGACATATCATGACCCTTGTAGAATGGGGCGTATGGCAGACAAATTATATGATTGCCCAAGAGAATTAATTAACAAAATTCCAGGTGTGAAATTAGTCGAAATGGAAAACATTAAAGATGACGCTAATTGCTGTGGTGTTTCTGCATTTGCAAATTGTAACGAATCCACACGTTTTTTAAGGCAAAATCGCATTATTGAAGCAGTTAATACTGGAGCAGATTATTTAATAGTTCCTTGTCCTAAATGTTTAACACATTTCAACTGTTACCTAAATGAGCTTTCTTTAAATAAAGAAGATAATGAATTGAGAAGTAAGATAAAGGTAGTTGATTTAGCAAGTTTTATTGGTAAATTGTTAATGTTTGGATAGCTCAAATTTTCAAGGTTGTGATATTAAATTAATAAATATATTTAATGGCCGTGGTGTATGTCAAATTTGCAGAGTACTGTTTTAGTAATTGGCGGAGGAATTTCAGGTATACAAACATCCCTAGATCTGACTAAATTAGGTTTTAAGGTATATTTAGTTGAAATTCAACCAACAATAGGAGGTACAATGGCACAATTAGATAAAATATATCCCACTTTAGATTGTAGTTTATGTATCCTTGCACCAAAAATGGTTGATGTATATAGAGATCCAAATATCGAATTATTCACGTATTCTTATGTTAAGAATATTTCTGGATATGCTGGGAATTACACAATTACTATTATAAAAAAGCCGAGATATATAAAAGAACAAATATGTAAAGGATGTGGTGATTGTGAGAATGTTTGTCCAGTTAGAGGTATTCCTAGCGAATTTGATACCAATTTAAAAACTCGAGGAGCTATATATATTCCTTTTCCATCATCAGTACCTCCAATATATCTTATCGATGATTCAAAATGTTTATATTTAAACTATCAAATATGTGGACTCTGTGCTAAAGTTTGTAATGCAGATGCTATAGATTTTTTACAAAAACCAGAAGAAATTACGTTAAATATTGGAGCAATTGTTATTGCTACAGGAAATAACCAAGAAAGGCCAGAAAAATACAAAAATTTTGCTGGTTCCTCTCCAAATGTTTTGTCTAACATGCAATTTGAACGTCTTCTGTCTGCAAATGGTCCTACTGGCGGTCAAATCATAAAATTAGATGATAAAAAACACCCTGATTCGATTGGCTTTATACAATGTGTCGGTTCTCGAGATTTTCATCATCCTGAATGTAAAAAATATTGTTCTGCAATATGTTGCATGAATTCGGCTAAAGAAGCAATAGTTGTTAAGGAACATAATCCAAATATCGAATGCTTTATTTTTAATACGGAGATCAGAGCAAAAGGTAAAAATTTCTATGAATTTATAGAAAAAAGTAAGAATGAATATGATGTTAAATATGTAAATGGGCACGTTTCATATATTAAAGAAAATTTGGATAATGGAAAATTAAGATTATATTATGAAGATATTGATAATGGAAAAGTCGGAACTTTTGAAGTAGATATGGCTGTTTTAGCTAGTGCATTATCCCCAACTCCCTCTTACTATGAACTTCTAAGACAACTTAAGGTGGAATGTGATGAATTAGGATATATTCGGGAAGAAGATATAATCTTACTTGAAAAAAAGAATGTATTCGTAAGTGGTTATTCCAAAAAACCAAATGATATTCAAATGGCAGTTGCAGAAGGTTCTGCGTGTGCAGCTAAAATTAGTGAAAGATTTTATCGTTTCAGATTTCAAAACATAAAAAAGGCAAAATACCCCCCTGAAATACCCGTAAGGTTAGAAGATGAACCTCGTGTAGGTATTTTAGTTTGCAGATGTGGTATCAATATCGGAGGTATTGTTAATGTTTCTGAAGTCGTAGATTATGTTTCTAAATTGCCATATGTAGTGCATGTTGAAGAAAATATGTATTCATGCAGTTCTGATTCTCAAGAGCGGATTAAAGAGTTAATTATTAAACACAATCTTAATAGATTTATTGTTGCTTCTTGTACTCCTCGAACACATGAGCAACTTTTTAAAAATACTCTTAGAGAGGTAGGATTAAATCCATTTTTATTTGAACTAGTAAATATAAGAAACCAAGATTCTTGGGTCCATCAACACGAACCTGAAAAAGCTACTAAAAAAGCGTGTGATTTAATTCGAATGTATTTAGCTAAGGTAATTAATTTAAAACCATTAGAAACCATTAAAGTTAAAGTTCAACAATCAGCTTTAATAATTGGTGGTGGGATATCCGGGATTACTGCCGCTCATAATCTAGGGAATCAAGGATTCGAAGTTTATCTTTTGGATAATAGAGCTATTCTGGGTGGTAGTGCGCTTGAATTTATTGATTTATATTATATACCTATTACTAAAAATGAAATTCTTCAACAAATTAATGAGTTAAAAAATAAATCTAATGTTCATATTTTATTAAACTCCGATATTATTGATGTTCAAGGTTATGTTGGAAATTATCAGGTTACAGTTAAAAATAATCTAGAGGATTCAAAAGTGCAAATAATTAATGTAGGTACAATAATAGTAGCCACAGGAACAAAGCAAATAAAGACAATTAAGTGGAAAGATTTATCAAAAAAATATCCCAAGCGTGTTCTTACTCAAACAGAACTAACTGCAATGAAAGAAGTAGATATTCCTAAATTTAAAGATGCTACAATAATATTATGCGTAGATCAAAGGAGAGATGGATTTAATGATGGAGATAATATAAAAACCTATTGTTCAAATATTTGCTGTGGAGTAGCATTAAAGAATATTGAAAAATTATTAAATATCAATCCTAATGCGCAAATTCACATTTTATATAGAGAATTTCAATTTACAGATTTAAACGCTGAAAATCTATGTAGAGGACTTCGAAAAAATGCAATTTATGAAAGATATAGATCGATAGATGATATAAAAATCAGTGATGAAAAAGATCACTTCCATCTTATATATAAAAATATTAGCGCTCAAACAGATATAGAATACAATACAGATTTATTAATATTAGCTACTCCTAACGTTCCTGTTGATAACACTGAAGAATTAGCAAAGTTATTAAAAGTATCTACAAATAAAGATGGATTTTTCTTAGAAGCTGATGCAAAACTTCGACCAATAGATTTTGCTACAGAAGGAATTTTTCTATGTGGAGGCGCTCATTGGCCGAAATGGATTGGAGAAAGTATAATTCAAGCTTACGGTGCTGCTGGAAGAGCTGCAATAATAAAGGCTAAAGGAGAGATAGAAACTGAATGTATCACTTCATATATAAACGAAGAAAAGTGCATAGGATGTGGTAAATGTATTGAAATTTGCCCTTATAATGCAATTGAAATGGTTGAAAGTCGTAAGAAGATGGGATTATATAATATAATTATAAAGAAATCACATATAATTAAAGCACTCTGTAAAGGTTGTGGAGCTTGTGTTGCAGAATGCTCAGTTGGAGCCATTGATCAGAATCATTTTAGTAAATTTCAAATTAGTAAAATGATTGATTTAATGACTGATATGGATGTAGCAGATTATGAAATTATTTAATTTGGAGGAGATAATTATTGATAACAATTGAAAAAACAAGAACTAATGGATTTGAACCTAACCTTCTAGTTTTCTGTTGTAATTGGTGTAGTTATGCAGGTGCAGACTTAGCAGGTGTTTCAAGGTTCCAATATCCGCCAAATATTAGGATTATTAGGGTTATGTGTTCCAGTAGAGTCGAACCTATATTTGTTCTACGAGCTTTTAATAATGGAATAGATGGGGTATTAATTATTGGATGCCATATAGGTGATTGTCATTACATGAAAGGATTTGAATATACTCAAAATAGAATGAAGCACTTAAAGAAATTAATTAAATGTATTGGGATTGAAGCTGATCGATTTCAATTACACTCTATTTCTGCAAGTGAGGGAAAGCAATTTTCAGAATTAATTAAAGATTTTACAGATAAAATTAAGAAATTGGGAGAATTAAAAATTCCTAAAAAATCTGGAATAATTGAATTAGAATATAATTGTAAGAAGAATTAAACAGAGGTATTTAAAATGACTGAAATAGGATTTCAGAAATTTATGCAAAATAAAATAAAAAATTTTGTGAATCTTAAAGATGAAATTATTAAAACCAATAAATGCTGTTCATGTGGAGCTTGCATAGCATATTGCGAGAGTCAAAGTTTTGATGTTATTGAGATGAAGGGATATATTCCAGAGTTTAAATCAAAAAAAAGTGTTGATAATTGTAATAATTGTGGTGTTTGTTATTATATTTGTCCTCAAACTAATGTATTATTAAAACAATTAAATGATACTTATTATATTGAAGATAAAATCGGCCCTATTACTAAAATCCTTGCTGCTAAAACAACCGACTTAGCATTAGAAAAAGTTGGACAGAATGGAGGAGTAGTTTCAGCAATTATAACATATTTATTCGAAAAACATAAAATAGATGCTGCTATTGTTTCAGAATTTAATGATAACTTTGAACCAATCCCAAAAATCATATTTGATAAAGAAGATTTGATCAAATCTGCAGGTACACGTTATTCTATTTCTCCTCAAATATTTCCTTTAAAAAATTTATATACAATACCGCAAGAAATTCTTATGAAAAAGGAAATATTTCATATTGACCAACTAAGAATTGCATTTATTGGAACTCCTTGCCAATGTAGAGCAATTAGTAAAATGAAATTTTTACGAGTAAAACCGGCTCATGTCATTAAATATATTATAGGTCTTTTCTGTTTTGAGAATTTTATCTATAGTGAATTATATGATATCTTAAGAAGAGAGATCAATGTTGATCCTACGGATATTAAGAAAACGTGGATAAAAAAGAATTTTTTTGTCCAAACAAAAGATAATAGAGAATTCGAAATCAATATAAAAACTCTTAATCCTGCAGTTAGAACTAATTGCCATGAATGTGATGAGTTCACAGGAAGATTTACAGATATTAGTGTTGGGGCATCTGGAGCTCCAGAAGGATAT
>JBHLNL010000201.1:0-5128 GCA_048941605.1 Promethearchaeota archaeon
AATTTTAAATAACGCAGTCTTTTTACTCATTTTCCTCTCGATATCTAATATATTTGTTTAAATAATGCTCCTGCAACGGCAAAAGCAGATGAGGTAATATTATCAGGAATATTTGTTATTTCTTTGTAATTAATAATATTTGTATATCCTAAATCTTGAAGCGGTTTTCTTATTAGGAAATCAGCAGATAACCCTGTTATTACAAATTTTGAATTATTATCAAATTCCTTAAATTTTGTTGTGAGATTATCCATAAAAGCTCTAATTTCTCTTGTGATAATATCTAATTGTTTTTGATAAATATAATTAGCTATTAAGTCTAAATCCTCCTTTAAAATTGTTTCGAAATCCATACAAATTACTCGAGAAAGTCTAGCATAACAATTTTCTATGGTTTTAGAACGATTATCTGCAGTATCATTAATATATTCCTCCTCGGAAATATTATTCAAGATTCTATGAACATCAGAGATTAAAGCGAATTTTTCAAATGAAACACGAATATTGTGTCCTTTATAAGGAACATGATGAGTTATAGAAGTTATAGTTGCTCTCAAACCTCCTGTATAGATTAACTCATGATTAATTAGACGAGAAATATCATCCTTACCTTGTGGTATTGCTACTGAGTTTAAAATAGGAATAATATCAATTGTGGTCGAACCGGCGTCAATTAAAATACATTTTGGTGTAAAATTCCCCAAAAACAGGGCAGTTGAGGCCCAATTAGCTCCTGCAATTGAGTAATAATTATGTTTAGCCATATCATAAGTGATGAATTTACTCGTATTAGTAATGAATCGTAATTTCTCTTTATCAAAAACCTTTTCAAGTGCATCTAAAATTAATAATATACCCTCCTTTTTAGTTTGAAATGCATCAGAAAGTTCAGCTGTAATGGTAATTGCTATATTATCAACCATTTTTAAGTCAAAACAATTTTTTACACATAAATTTTCATTTATTCTAATTAACATCTCTGGGATTTCTTTAATATTTTTTTCCCAGAATGGAAAGTATTCTATGTAAGAATAAAATTCATAAATTGATTTATCCTTAAAATGCAATAAAGCCGCTTTTGTGTTTGCTCCTCCAATATCCAGACCCAAAATAAGTGTCATTCATTACCCCGGAATTTATCTTTTAATATGCTTATTATTTCATCAAGATTCTCTCCAGTTAGGGCATTAGTTAAATAGAACTCATTTTCTCTTAGGTTTAAATTATTTATTAAATATTGAATTTCTGAATCTTTAGCTAAATCCATCTTATTAAAGATCACAAGAATTTCTATTTGCCCTTCTTTTGAAAAATTATATCTAATTTCATTATATAATTCGATTTGAGATTCAATATCATAACCACATGCAGGAGTAGGGTCGAAGATAAAGAGTATTAAATCAGATATTAATCTCAAAGCTAAAATTGCCTGTAGTTCAATATTATTTCTTTTAGCCATAGGACGATCCAAAATCCCTGGAGTATCCAAACACTGTATTTTTATTCTGTCAAATCTTCTTTCAATTTCTAAATGCCCCATATTCAATTTTTTTGTGGTAAATGGATATTCTTTAATTTCTATTTTTTTATTTGTTGAGATATTTTTAACTATGCTACTCTTACCTACATTTGGATATCCAGCAACAACAACGCAAGGCATAGTATAATCAATTGAAGGTATTTCTCTCAAATGTCCCCTAATTTTATTTAAATATTCAAGATTATTGTTTTGTTTATTAATAATTGAAGATATTCTGCCAAAAGCAGCTCTTCTTAATTGATCACCTTCTTTTGGAGCCTCTATTCTATTTAATTTGCTAATATACTCTCTTTCAATATTTCTAAGAATTGGTAAAATTCCATTCAATTTTCCAAGAGTTAATTTCAACTCATCAATATTAACTAAAATCGATGCTAATTCTCTGTAAAAATCAGGAAGATCATCTATAATTGGAACCATTTTTATAATTTTGAGAATTCTATCTAAGAGTTCTTCAATAGCAACTTTTATACGCTTAGATTCTTTCTTTTTCGCTTTAATTAATATAGGCGCGTTCTGAGAGACCTGAGCAGAACTCTTCATCCCTCTTTTAAAGGCAATGTCTAATAATTCTTTTGAATTTGGAACGTGATAGAATTCAATAAAAGGATTCTTCATAAAAATTCATTTTTTTTTTGGATTAACAGAAAAGAGAAAATTTATAGTTTTTCACGAATGGTTGTTAATTTCTTCTCAATTTCATATATTTCTTTAGAAAAATTTGCTATTTCTTTAGGAATTGATTTATATAATTCTAGAAGATATTCATATCTTCCTATTACTCTAGGGTATTTACCTAATTTTTCTTCTTTTTCTGCCTTTTCTACAAGTAAATTGATTTTATCAAGTTTACTTTTTATTTCTGGTGAGAAGACTTTTTGTTCTCCAGCCTTTTTATCATTATATCTTTGTTTTTCTTCTATAACCTTTTCAGCGCGTCTTTGAAGATCTAATTCGCCTTTAGTTTTTACTATAGTATCCTGTTTTTCAAATTTAACTAGGTTTTTTAACTGGAATATTCGTTTATCAATCATTCCAATTTTACCCTGAAATCCTAATTTTGAATATAGTTCTTTCGCTTCCTCTAGTAAAGAGATCGCAGAAACAAAATTTTTTTTGTTAAACTCTTCTTTTGATCGATTTTCCAAGGATTCTGCTTCTTTTTCAAGTTCATCAAAAGGTCCGGGCATAGTGAGTATCACATAGTAATTATAATTATTAATAATATAGTTTATCAAATAAGTTCATGATTTCTATTTTTTTAAAGATATTAAAAAATAAAAATTTAACAAAATTAGAATTTTTGAGAACAAATAAATTTAAATCGATATTGATTATAATCTAAAAGTTAATTTATATTTTTAAAATCAAAAATAAATTTACATTTTACAGGGTTTTTTATGAAAAAGTTTAAAGTAGGTATTTTGGGTGCCACAGGAACAGTTGGACAAAATTATATTAAATTATTGCATAATCATCCTTGGTTTGAAATTGTTGATGTTGCTGCTTCTCCTAGATCCGCTGGAATGTCTTACAAAGAAGCTGTTAAATCTAAATGGCAAATGTCTATTTCGGTTCCCGATAATATTAAGAATCTTATTGTAAGAGATGTGTTAGATTTTGAGAAAATTCCGGAGGATCTTCAGCTTATTTTTTCTGCTATTGTTATGCCCACAAAGGAACAAATAAAAGAGTTAGAATTTAATTACGCTAAAATCGGGTTTCCAGTTATTAGTAATAATTCAGCTCATCGTTGGACTCCTGATGTACCAATGATTATAGGTGAAATTAATCATAACCATGTAAATGTTATACCAATTCAACAAAAGAACAATGGTTTCAAAAGTGGATTTATAATTGTAAAACCTAATTGTTCACTTCAGAGTTTTCTTACTCCTATTTATGCCTTAGAACAAGCAGGGTATAAAGTTAGTAAATTAATTATAACTACGTTACAAGCAGTCTCAGGAGCTGGCTATCCTGGTGTCCCTTCTTTAGATATAGTTGATAATATTGTTCCATACATTAGTGGGGAAGAGGAGAAAACAGAAAAAGAACCATTAAAAATCCTTGGTATAATTGGAAAAAATGGAATTCAAAATGATGATTCCATACAAATTAGTGCTACTTGTACAAGAGTTCCAGTTTCGGATGGTCATACTGCAAGTGTAACTATTAAATTTAAAGGAAGTATACCTTCAAAAGAAGAGATCATACAAATTTGGAGTGCCTTTAAATCACTTCCTCAGGAATTAGATTTACCATTTGCACCAAAACAACCGATCATTTATTTAGAAAATGTTGACAGACCTCAACCAAAAAAAGACAGGGATAACGATAAAGGAATGGCTGTTACTGTTGGTCAACTTAGAAAAGATAACGTTTTTGATTATAAATTTGTCTCTTTGAGCCATAATACTATAAGAGGTGCTGCTGGCGGGGCTATTTTAAATGCTGAATTATTAATTAGGAAAGGATTTATAAAATAGATTATTGTGTTAAAATTCATGTTTATCAATTAATATTGGCAATAATAGTTTTATTAAAGCCATTGTTCTCTTCTTTTTAATTAATTTAAAGAAGGGAAATTCTGGAGATATCATAAATAACCTTTCATCCTTCAACATCCTCAAAGTTTTAAACCGAGGGAAAAAAGATAATTTCGAATGTCCAAAAATGAAATTTTTTATGAAATTTTCAAGCAGTAATTTATCAAAAAGAATAACAGCAAAAGGAGTTCCATAATTTTCTGAAATTTTTTCTTTAAGTGAGTATAATGAGTTAACCTTACCTGAGAAAATCTCTTCTTTTTTTATAGGTATTATTTTTTTTAATGTACTTTCTTCAAACTCCATAATAAAAATGCAATCACATTTACTATTGAAATTATTAATTTGCGATTTTTTTCCTGTTTTATTCCTTTTTATATCAGTAATCATAATGACAATTCTAGAATTTAATCCAAAGTAAAAGTCGATATAATTAAAGATTAATTCTGGAATTGCCCAATGTGAGATTTTCTTAAGATTTAAATTATAACCAAATAAGCGCATTACAAATCTAACAAATGTATTGTAAATTTTAGGACGTGGAATCATATTCCAGTGATTCTCAAAACTTCGATAACCAAATAAAGCTTTTTGAAGTAAAAAGAGTATATTCTCTTTTTTTACGGAGACTAATAATTCGAAAAAATCTGTGATATAAGATAAAACATCATTTTGATTTATATAATAAACATTTTCTGTTTTTAGTTTCTGCTGAATTGAGATTAAAATATTTTTTAGGTTTGAATTATTTATATTAATTCCAAGATCATCTGGAGTTAAGAGGTTTATTGTCAAATGAGATTTTCCAGATTTTAATTTGTTTTTCTGTAAATGAATTATTATTTTTATACCGCTACCATTTATTAATAATGATAGATTAAATTCAGGTAAAATTTCTTCTATATAATTGAATAAACTAGGGAGTCGTATATTATCTAATAAAGTTAGACTTTTTCTAAGAAACTTAATAACAATTGGTTCAGGATAAATCAAGACTAAATATTGATTAATAATTTTTTGAGTTAAATCCATAGAGCGT
>JBHLNL010000043.1:0-22104 GCA_048941605.1 Promethearchaeota archaeon
GAATCGATTCGCTTTTATCCTACAAAATAATATATAAGCAAAAATCTTTTTAACATAATTGATTCTTTATTATTCGTATTATTAATAATACTTATAAACTTGAATTGATTCTATTAAAGCAAATAAAGAGAAAAAAAGGGAAAAGTAAATAAAAAAAATTTGTTTTTAACATTCATTAAATTGTCTTAAAGGCGTCTAGTATGGAAGAAAATCAAATAAAACCAACAATTGATATATCAGTTTTAACTGGGATACGATTGCGAATATGGGGTCTATTAAACGTATATCCTGAATTAAGTTTTACTGAATTAGCGAAAAAATTAGGAAAATCAAAATCTACAATACATCCTCATTTGCAAAAATTAATCGAGTTTGGAATTGTTGAAATTTCTAAAAGAGAACATATTAGAGCCAATATAGAAGCCCATTATTATTCTCTAACTCCTAATGCTGATGAAATAACCAGTATACCCGCTTATGATCTATCACAGGGTTATAATAAGGAATATGTTCAAAAGATTTCTAAATCAGGAAAATCTCTAATAATTTATCATAGAAAGCTTTTGGATAATTATATCAAATTCTTGGCATACTTAGCAGAAACTGATTCTGATGATATAGTAGAAATTAGAAAAAAAATTTATAAAACGGTTGATTATACAAAACTCGATATTAGTCATTTTTTTGGGGGTCTTTTCTTTTTTACTGAGAATCAATGGAAGAGATGGCAAAAACTACTTTTTAAATCAGCTATAGAATTTGAAGAACAGTGTATCAAGGAGCAAAAGGAAAACCCTAATCAAGAAAAATATATTTATTGGTTTCACATGGGCATACCTGTTAAAATTCTATTTGAAGAATTGGATTTAAAAAAATTTACAGATAAAAAATAAAAACATATTCTTTTTATTTAAGGCAATAAATCTAATTTTTTTTTACACCTTTTTATAGATGATACTCTTTTTATTCATTTTGATCGGCTTATAAGACTCTTTTGCTCTTCTTAACCCTTCTATCCCTAAATCTTGTTCTCTATTAACACAAATAGCATTCACACAACAATTTTTTAAGAAGAAATTATTGATTACTTGATATGAACCTTCAAATTCCATATGAGCCTTTTCAACATGAATTACCATAGTATTGTCATTCAACATTTCACCAAATGTGTAGGCCGCACATTTATCAACCACACATAATAATCCTCCACTAAAACCAAGATTATCAAAGTTGTTTAATGCTTCGTAAATTGCTTCTTGTTCTGCTTCTAAACTCTCATCTTCAGTACACGCTCTCATTACGCACCATTCCAATTGAAGCTCTTTACATTTTTCAACAAGAGATCTTGTTAACAACTGGAAATCATAATCATAGTTATCTAAGAACTTTTGTAACCATCTTCTATTTTGTCTATACTTATTACCAGCCAAATTGAGAATTTCTTCTCTATTATATATGTAATCCCAATTATTTCGATCCTCAAGACATACTAAGTTTAATTTAGAAAATTCCTCATTCGTTTGTAGGTTTACACAGATATCTTCTGGAACTCTATGAACTTCTATATTTCCAAAACTCTCAAACAGTTCAATAATGATATTTTCAGGGTGAGGACCAATCGGAGGAAAAAAATAGATATATTCTCGAGAGTTAATATTAATTGGTTTTCTTCTATTTTTTAAATAATCGTTAGAAAATAATAATAAATGCCCTTTGTATTCCAAGAACAAAAAATTATAATAATTCCTCCACATGAAAAGGTTTGTAAATGTAAATTCAGAATTTTGTGGAGGATATTTTTGAAAATACTTATCAAATAGAGTTTTGTGAGTTATTTCAATAGGTTTTCCCGTGCTTAGATCCATGGTTATTGTATTATTTAAAGAACTTTAAAAGGATTATTCTTTTAATCAATTAATTAATTTATGTCTTTAAAATTTCAAGAGTTTTAAAGTATGGATTTTTGGTTAATCTTAAGAATAATTTTTATAATTATTCTTATAATTTTCGGAATTTTCTTCTTTATTATTTTTGTGGTTCTAAGAGTAATTCGCAGATATTATAAATTCCCCATCCCTGCTTTTATGACTCGTTTAATTGACAATCCCATCAGAAGGAAATTAATACAAAAGCCTGAAACTGTCGCTAAGCGGATGAAACTCGAACCTAGTATGACAGTTATAGAGATTGGCCCTGGAAAAGGAAGTTATACAAAAGCTATTGCCGAAAATGTTTTACCAGATGGAAAAGTATATGCTTTAGACATCCAAGAATCTATAATTACTCGTTTAAAGAAACGAATTGAAAAAGAGAAAGTAACAAATATATTTCCTAAAATTGATGATGTCTATAATCTATCCTTTGAAGATGAGAGCATAGATAGAGTTTTAATGATCACATGTCTTCCTGAAATTCCTGACCCTATAAGAGCTCTTAAGGAAATTAAAAGAATTTTAAAACCTAATGGGCTAGTATCTTTAAGTGAAATGCTTCCTGATCCTGATTACCCTAGAAGAAAAACTGAAAAAAGATGGGCTAAAGAAGCTGGGTTTGAATTAGATGAACAATTTGGAAATTGGTTTGTTTATCAAATAAACTTTAAGAAAGAGGAAATTAAATTATGAAAATTGAAGGATTAAAAATACACAGGAAATTATCTTGGTTTGTTGCTTTTTTCTCACTTATCGTGCTTATTATTGTATCTTTACGTAAATTTCTTGATATCTACAATTTTTACCCAATTATTCACTTAACTGTTGAATGGATTCTATTAGGAATCCTAATAATTCATTGCATACTTTCACAGAAATATTTAAAACTCTGGTGGATTCGGATCTTTAAAGGGCTAAAAAACGAGAGAAGTCGCCCTATATATATATTAAGGCTAATACAACTCATAACAAACAGAGTAATAATTATTCTCGCTGCATTAGTTGTGTTATCTGGTTTAGGATACTATGAATGGTATGCTGAAAGTATAGGAATCATAATACCATTTGAATTACATGTGTATTATGATTTTTTCCTATTAATTTGCATCATAATCCATGTTGGTGTTGGATTTAAATTTATGTTTATAAGAAAGAGAATAAAGAATAGATGTTCAAATCTCTTTATTATTATATTTTGCTGTTCTTTAACTTTAATAATAATATTTTTAAATATTTTATAAGTGAGTGTATTACATCATGAAAGTCTACAAAGATTTAGGAAAGGGAATGATAATTCGTGATCTTCAAGAATCAGACATTAATATTTTACTTGATCTTGTAAAGAGAGTTTTTCCTGATATTGTTGTATCTCCTGTTGTTCATCGGCTGCTCAGTTATTATCCAAAATTTTCATTATCAGACAATCTCATAGTATTCGATACAAATAATGATAAAATAGTAGCATATCTTTGCCTTCTTAGAGGTATTTTTGTATTCAACGGAATTGAAGTTCCTTTTGGTCAAATGGAAATCGTAGGAACAGATCCTGAGTATCGTTATAGAGGTTTAATTAGAGAATTAAATCTAATTTATGAAAAACTTGCTTTGGAATATAACCTACCAATATTAATTATTCATGGCATTCCTTATTTCTATCGTCAATTTAACTATGAATTTGCTCTACCCTCAGAAAGCAGTTTAGTAATTTCACTAGAACTTATCCCTCCTTTAAAAAATGGTGAAATTGAGCTAGTTACTATAGAGAAAGTAAATAATAAAAATTCATTTGAAAACTATTTATCCTTTCGAGCGATGCGTAATTCATTTTTAGATCTTTATCGTAAGATTGATTTAGTACATTGGGAATACATTTCTCATGGAAAATTAGGAGAAGTCGGTGGTATGGAGCTATACCTTATAAAGAAAAAAAATGAATTTGTTGG
Organism: Promethearchaeota archaeon; assembly: GCA_048941605.1. Taxonomy (GTDB): domain Archaea; phylum Asgardarchaeota; class Lokiarchaeia; order Sigyniarchaeales; family SOKP01; genus Loki-b32. The sequence continues at coordinate 3,875 of JBHLNL010000043.1, forward strand.
ATGTTTTTATATTGAGGAGTTCTTTAATAATATACAAATTAGAGAACTATATCTTAAATCTGTCCAATACATACCATCAGTTCTTCGATTTGTTGTGAATATAGCAAGAAATTTTAATTTTCCCCTTAGTATTTCACGACCTGCTCAAGAATCACTTGTTCCATATTTCGAACATATCACTGAATCAAGATTTCCTCAACCTTACGCTTATTATGTTAGAGTTCCATCAATTAAAAAGTTTTTAATGTTGATTAAACCAGTACTAGAAGCAAGATTAGCTGCATCAGAATACAAGGATATTTCTGATTCAATTAGAATAAGTTCTTATATAGAAGGATTTACTCTAAATTTTAAGCATGGGAAATTCGTTAATATAGAAATTTTGAAGAGAAATGAGCTTAAAGAAAGCCACATTAGAATTCCACCTCTTGTTATATATCAACTCCTCTTAGGTTATCGAAGCGTTGATGAGCTTGAAGAATTATACCCTGATGTATCAGTAAATGCTTTATATAAATCTTTAATTCAAACAATATTTCCAAAAATCAAGACAAGTATTACTCCATCATTATAAATCTCACATACCAGAGTATTATTACTATTAGAAAAAAAAGAAAAAGAATAAAAAAAAAAAGTTAAATCTCTATAGTTTCTTAACTATTAATTCAGCCATACGGTTAGAAAAACCCCATTCATTATCATACCAACTCAAAACAAAAATCTGATCTTCAATAACCTTAGTCCAAAGACCATTGAAGATTGAGCTGTGTGAATTCCCAATAATATCACTACTTACAATAGGGTCATCATTGTATTCTAAGATACCTTTTAAACTATTATTGGCAGCATCTTGCATTTTTGCATTTATATCTGCAGCATTACATCGATTCTCAACTACTGCTTTTAAATCTACAACGCTTCCGTCCAATGTTGGAACTCTAACTGCAATACCGTCTAATTTTCCTTTCAATTCAGGAAAAACCAATCCTATGGCTTTAGCAGCGCCAGTTGAAGTTGGGATCATATTCGCCGCAGCAGCTCGTCCTCTAATCATTTTATCTGGAGAACCTGCTCGTGCAATATCGCCTGTAGTCTGATCATTGGTATATGAATGGATAGTTGTCATTAATCCGTATTTTATTCTAAAATTATCTTGTAACACCTTAACTACAGGTGCAAGACAATTAGTCGTACAAGAAGCATTTGAGATAATCTTATGATCATTAGTGATTTTATCATCATTACATCCGAGTACGACAGTTATATCTGGATCTGTAGCTGGAGCGCTAATTAAAACTCTTTTTGCACCAGCAGTTAAATGTTTGCTTGCCCCTTCTCTATTAACAAATCGACCAGTACATTCAGTTGCAACATCAATATTATTGCTAGCATGAGGTAAATTCGCAGGATCTCTCTCTGCAGTAATAGGTATATTTTTACCGTCAATAATCAATGAGTTGTCTGTAGAACTTACTTTTCCTTTAAATCTTCCAAAGACTGAATCATATTTTAAAGCATAAGCTAGATATTTAGGCTCAAAAAGATCGTTGATAGAGACTAAATCAATATCATTCCAGAAATTATCATATACTGCTCTAAAAAATAATCTACCGATTCTTCCAAAACCATTAATTGCGACTCTTTTTGCCATCTTTATCACTTTTTTTAAATTATATTAGAAATAACAATCTAAATATTGGTAGATAGTTTTTTAATTTTATAGTTTTATATTTTTCAACATTTAAGAATGTTATATAGCTAATTTTAAGGGGATATATGTGGTTAGTTTAGAAGAGGAAATTATCAAAAGAATTGATGAAATGAAAGATGAAATCATTAAATTTCACCAACAAAGCGTTCGAATTCCTTCTGAAAATCCACCCTCTAACTATAAGAAAATTGCAAGCTTTACAGAAAGAAAAATGAAGGAAATCGGGTTAAAAACACAATTAAAAAGAAAAAACATAATCGCTGAATGGGGGAATGATAACGGTAAGGCTTTAATTTTTAATGCTCATTATGATACTGTTCAAGCATTTAAAGGATGGACAAAAGATCCTTTTGGTGGTGAAATAATAGAGGGTAAAATTTATGGACGTGGTTCCTGTGATGACAAATCTTGTGTAACAGCAGAGATTTTTGCCGCTAAAGCGTTAATAGATGCGGGATTTAATCCCAAAGGAAAATTACTTGTCACTGTTGTAGGTGATGAAGAATTAGGGGGATTGGGAGGTGCTGAATATTTATTAAGTAAAGGTTTAATTAAAGGTGATTCTTGCTTATTAGGAGATGCTCCAGCAGATTATCCTTATGGATATATGGGAGGAACAATGTATATTACTATTACTATAACAGGAAAGCAAAATCATGGTTTAGGAGCCCCAGATTTACCAGAACCTTACCGTAATGAATTTTCTGGAATCAATACCATCGATAGAATGGTAAAAATTATGAACTTCTTATTAGAACTAAATAGGGAATTCATTAATGTAGAAACGAAATACTCTTTACCTGAAGGTACTACTACCAAAGTAAGTCATATAAATCTAGCAGAAATTCATGGAGGGAATAAAATTACTACAGTACCTGAAAAATGCTATCTTCATTGTAGCGTTAACACAATTCCGGAACAGGACATTGCGAGTATCAAAAAGCGCCTATTAGATTATATTGAAGAATTAAAACAAAAAGACCCTTATTTAGATATAACAGTACAAATTCCTATTTTAATGGAACCTTTTGTAATAGATGGTCAATCTAATTTTGCGAGGGCAGTTAAAAAATCATTTAAGTCAATATACGATGAAGAAAGAGAATTTAAATTATTTATGCCATCTTGTGATGCTCATTGGTTTCAAGAAAGAGGGATAGAAACTATTTTGATTGGTACTGGTCGCGATGATACTAATGCTCACGCTGCTGATGAATTTGTCTATATTGACGATTTAATTAAAACGACTAAGATCTACGCGCTAACGGCTTTGAACTATTTGAAGTAATTGAATAAAAAGGAATATCATAAGATATTATCAATTGATAAATCCTAAAATTTCAATTACAGTTATAATTTTAGAGGTTTCATGAAAGTTTGAAAGGCTAATGAAATTATATTAAAACAAATTTTTGGGGATTCACTATTTATCTTATAGAGAATATCTATAATAGAACTGAAAAAAATCAAATACAAAACGAGATTATTTTATTAGGACAAAACTAATGGTAATTTAGGCTTTCTCTTCTTCCTCAAATTCTTTTCCCATTAATCGCATCACAGCATCAGCAAGTTTATTTTGACTTCGGCTCATAATCCCTTTAACTTTTCCTTCTTTTCCAAGAACTCTCAACATGATGCCATTCCAAACAGAAGAGGGTTCACCTTTTATGCTTTTAAACCTATCGCGATGAACCTCAACACTTATATTTTCATAACTTTCAGCAGCTTCAGTACATTTAAAACATAAGATACATTTGTCTCGATCTACCTCAATGTCCTTGCCCTTTCTCTCCATTGCACTTACAGCGCACTCATCGCAAAATGCGTCTAATATTTTGTTATCCTTTTCATGACAAGTAATTGTAATAGAACCTTCTACAACTTTACGTACTTTTTGTCCACTATCTAATGTTCGCACTTCCTCTTCAAATTCAGGAAGCGAACCATTTTCAACTACATTTAGTTTTTTCTCGCCATTAATAAAGAGTTCTAAGGTGTATCCTGGGCAAATCCAGGAACATGAACCACACCATACGCATTTTTCAGTATCAACAACAATCTTTTTATTAGATTCAATCTTCATTTCTTTAGGTGTTCCGATAGCTGTCTTTTTTAATGGCTCGTCATAGATTGATACTGTTATTGGACAAACTCTGTGGCAGAAACCACATTCGACACATTTATCTTCATGGTATCGGAGTTGCATAACATGATTTAACATCTTGTACTCATAATCAACTGTATTCTCATCTACTTGAATAGCTTTTTTTGAAGGTAAGCTCATTTTTTCTCTTACTCAATTAAGTTTTAAATTAATTATTTATAATTTACTCAAGATAATAAAAGTTACAATTTAAAACAATTTAATAGTGTTTTAAAAATAAAATCTCTATTTTTATTATCTAACCATAAAATAATCGATATAATTCATTATATATTTCTGCAAGTTTAGAAATGCGGTACTGATCATTCTGTTGCAATGTGTTAAGAATATACGCCACTAATCCTTGAGGGTTGTTAATCCATTGTAAAAAACCTTCGATTTCTGCTTTAAGGTATGGATCAATAGTAGCTTGAGGTTGAGATATCCGAAGAGTAGCCATTTGTCCAGTCGTACTCTCAAATACTTCTTCTTCCTTAATTTCTATTTTAGATTCAATGAAATCAGACTGAGAACCTTTTTTTAACATAGCAGCAGCTCTTGCTAATGCAGGATATGCCATATGAAACCATCCTTTTGCTTTTGGTTTTATATGAGCCAACATATAGATTTTTCCATCTGGAGTTGATGCTCCAATCAGATGTCCTTTATTCTTTCGATTAGTACCGATAAAACGTTCAGGTTCCATCTGCAAAACTGAGTATCTAATTCCATTAAGATTTATAAATTGAGCAGTTCCACTAGCCCATTTTGCGAGGACTTCTTTAATGTCATTTTTAATGTCCCATTTACTTGTAGAAAATAATACTTTTCCTCCTCTATCAACTACAGCAACTTCAGATGCATCAGGATAGTGTTTCTGTAACTTGCTAACAACAGATTTGATATTTACCATGATCAAAATAATTTTTGTGATTCTTTTAATTTCCCAAATTTTTGTATAGTTATCTTAATCCAATTGTCGATATCTCTTAAAAGTTCTGTCTTTTCTTTTAGACTCAATCCTAAATTAGGCTCAGCCTTCTTATACACATTTGCATATTTACTAAGTTCCCATAAATAATTGACATGTAGAACTTTTTTTTTAATGTTATTTCTTGCTATCTCAAAGATAGATCCTATTGTTTGAATATCAAAATCCTCTTCAACTGTTTTCTTTAGGGTTACAAGAGTCTCTAAAGGATTTTCATGTGGAATGTATGGGATTGGTTTAGTTTCTGCAAAAGGACGCTTCATGGTTCTGAGTTCAAAATCTTCTTCCTTCTTAACAAACTTCATGACAGCAGGTTTTTCAAGTGTGTCAGGTTCTTGAGGGTGATAAAGTCTAGCTTTTTTTACAATAACTGATCTTTCTAATTCTACTTTACTTTGTCTTTTAAGTTGTGCTGGCCATTCTTTGAAATCGTTCATTCTACTTTCTGCAGATATAAGAATTGACTCTTTAGGCATTTTTTTATCCATTCGATCACCTTCAAGATTAAAAGTAATTGGTTTACTAATTCTAAGAAATGGTGCCGATTTCTCGATTATAGAAAAAAGGAACATAGGATCATATTCTATAGAGGAATAGACATTTTTTAATTTTAATATAACATCTCTAATATTCTGTAATTCTTCACGAGTGAAATTTTCATTAAGATGTTTATCTGCACCTAAATTAATACCAAATAATCCTGCAGTAGCATCTAAATATTTTGTTTTAGCTTCATATTCCATATCTCCTGAAATCATTATTTTATTATAAGAATCCCAGGAAGTGCTTAATAACATATGTCCATTCTTATCTATTTGATAGGATTTAGGATCTCGTAAAACTTGTATATACTCTAGAAAAATATCTTTATAAGGAATAAATAAATTTCTCATAAGTGTACCTTGTATAAACGATATTTTATTTTCAGATTTGAACGACATATCAATTGGCACTTTAAATAAATTTTCACCGACTATAACATCTCTATCGTTATTTAATGTGATATTTATAGAGGTCGCTAAATGGTCATAAACAAAGTCTGATAAAATCAAACCAGTTAATTGGCGATTATCTGTGATATATCTTCCAGATTGTAATTCAAACTTAATATAGTAATATCCTAAACCAAATAAATAATACAATGTTCCCATTTCAGTAGATATTGCACATTCAGTTCCAACTAAAAAAATTACAAGATCCTGAGTGATTTTTGATACATTATGGTTAACATATTTACCCAGTGTTGGATAACCAAGTAAATTTCCCCAGCTAGGGATAACAAAAAAAAGACTGTGAGGAACTAAATTACTTTTAATAATATTAGTTGACATATAGTATCCAATTAAATTGATTGAATTCCTATTTTAAAATGAGTGTTCTTTATATTTAATTTTTTCTTGACTGAAGCCTAATTCATATAAAAATTCCAAAATTATGGAGTGATTTCTATGAAAATTTTCTTTCAAAAATTTTAATTATCGAAATCTTGCATAAGCTATAATAATGATAACCCCATTAAATATTCTGATCGTTTATATTTTCATTTTGAGGATATAATTATAATATTCTTTCTTTCAAAATTAATTGAAAAGGGTTGGTCTTAGTTATGTCAAGTATAATTCAGGAATATAGCAATAATTTTAAGGAAATATTTGAGAATTCATATGATTATATTTACCTTCATGATAAAAAAGGAAATATCCTTGATGTTAATAAAGTTATAATTAATAATCTCGGTTATTCAAAAGAAGAAATCCTAAATATGAAAGTAACAGATTTTCTGCTTGAAGAGGTAACATCTGAAATTTCTAAAGAAATTAAAAAAACAATGGAAACTGGAGTAAGTAATAAACCTAAAACGTATAAAGTTAAGAAAAAAGATGGTTCTCTACTTTATATTGAAGCTAGTGCTATTCCATTAAAAAGAAATGGAAAATTTTATGCTATCCTTGGAATTGGACATAATATAACACCATATATAGAGATGGAACAAAAATTAAAAGAATCTGAAGAAAAATATTATCATTTGTTTAATGAAACACCATTTAATATTTCTATATTTGATGAAGATGGAAATCTTATTGAAAGTAATGGAACAATCTTACAAAAATTAGCTAATTATGCTAAAATCGATTTTTCTGGACAAAATTTTATTGAAATTGCTTCACATTTTGCAAATTCAAAAGAAATCATCCAAATTTTTATAAAACGATTTAAGGATTTGCGAAAAGGACAAGTACTAGATCCAATAGAATTTTACGTAATTACTATGGATGGACGAAAGATATGGCTGCGTTGGCAAAATTCCAAAGTAGTAATTAATAAGAAAATATTCATCCAAGTTATGATACAAGATATTACTGAAAAGAAGGAAGTAGAGCAGAATCTCCTTGAATCTGAAGAATATTATAGACTTATAACTGAGAATGCAAATGATTTAATCAGAGTTTTAAATGAAAGATTTGAAATAGAATTTGTCAATGAATTAGCCCATACAAAGATTTTAGGATACCTAAAAGAAGAATTAATTGGAAAATCTGCAATATTTCTTAATCATCCTGAAGATTATACTTCTGTCCGACGTTTTATGAGGAAAGTATTTAAAAGTGGAGAAGGGACTCATGAATCAAGAGTTAGACACAGAAATGGACATTGGATTTGGTTTGAAATAAAAGTAAGAATGTTTAAAGATAAGAAAGGGAATACAAAATATCTTTTTATTTCAAGAGAGATAACCGAGCGTAAAAAAGCAGAGCAAGAACTACGAGAATCTGAAGAAAAGTTTCGAGCAATTTCTGAACAGTCATTTATGAGTATTATGGTTCTACAAGATGGTATTTTAAAGTACTTTAATGAAAGATTACCAGCTAGGACTGGATACTCTGCGGAAGAAATAAAAAATTGGGGATCTAATGAATTCGCTAAGTTAATTCATCCTGATGATAGAGATTTTGTTATGGAACAAGCTCGAAAAAAACAAGATGGAGACGAAGACGTTATAAACAATTATATATATCGTTCGCTTGGGAAGGATGGATCATTAAGATGGATAGAAAATTTTTCAAAGACTATTAATTATGGAGGAAGAACAGCGGATTTGATTGTATCAACAGATATTACTGATAAATTAGAAGCTGAAAAGATCTTAAAAGAATCAGAGGAAAAGTTTAGAAATATTACTGAACAATCATTTATGGGAGTTTTGATTATCCAAGATGGGCTAATTAAATATGTAAATAATGCACTATCTAAAATTTCTGGGTATTCTATAGAAGAAATCTTAAATTTTTCGCAAGAAGATATTTTGAAAATGATACCTCCAGAAGATTTAGAGATAATTTTAATACGTTTACAAGCTAATATAAAGAGTACAATGAGTGAGTTTTCTAATAATTCTTTCAGAATAATTAATAAAAATGGTGAAATTAGATGGCTTGAGGATTATACTAGAAAAATAATTTATCAAGGAAAACCAGCAAACCTGATATCTATTGTTGATATTACTGATAAAAAAGAAGCAGAACAACTTATTATTGAGGAAAATAAAAGATTACAAGAGCTTCATGAACTTCGTAAAGATATTATTACACGAGTCTCACATGAATTGAAAACCCCGATGACTTCTATATATGGAGCAACCCAAATCCTTATAAAACTCTATATGGATGAAATCAGCAAAGAAGCTCAGAAATATATTGAAATTGGTCATAGAGGAAGCCTTAGAATGAAACAACTAATTGATAATTTATTAGATATCTCAAGATTGGATGCTAAAAGATTTGAATTGAATTTACAAAAAGAAAACCTTATAGACCTAATTGTTGATTGTGTGAGAGATATGAAATATTTGGCATCAATTCGTCAGTTGAAGTTGAAATTAGACCTTCCTAATGAATCATATTTCAATGTTGACCGATTAAGATTCAGGCAAGTTCTAACTAATATTATATCAAATGCGATAAAAAATACTCAAATAGATGGTGAAGTTTTTATCAATCTAGTTGAAGAAGCAAAATATATCGATATTCATATAAAGGACACAGGAGTAGGGTTGACTGAAAAAGAAAAAGAGAAATTATTTGAAAAATTTGGAAAAATTGAACGTTACGGAATGGATTTAGGTGTAGATATAGAAGGATCTGGGCTTGGATTATATATTTCAAAAGAAATTGTAGAATTACATGGGGGCAAAATTCTTGCAATATCAGAAGGAAGAAATAAAGGTTCGACATTTACAATCAGATTATTCAAGAACTAAATAAAATCATGATATCATGAATAATTAGGTCAATCAAGTACTACCTAAAAAAGACTAGAGATTTTTATCATTATAATAGATTTAAAATTCTTTTTTTAAAATAAAAAAGTGTGATATATTTTGAATGAGAAGAATTTTGAGAATTTCCTCTCAAAGAGCAATGTTGCTAAAGAACAAGTAGCAATTTTTATTGAAAGACTAAATGAATTTGATGATTTTCTCAAAATGAAAAATTATAATATTGATTCTGTACCTAAAGGAGAAATTCTTAATTATACAGAGTATTTAATAGCAACTAATAATGACACTGTGTTAGATTTATTGAGAGCTTTAATTAATTATGCTAATTTCATAAAAAATTATGATTATATAGTTGAGATTATCGATATTTCAGAATCTTATAATGCGATGGATAATCTCTATCAAAGAGTCACCGAGCAGCAAGGGGAACAAATACGAGATAAAATTTTTGCTAATATTACGATTCCGCCATTAGGAGTTCATCCGGAAAAAAAGCCAGAGTTTACTAAAAAAATTATGAAAAGATTAGAACAATATTTAGGAGAAGTAGAAACAATAGAGCTATTGAAACCTTGTTTACATGGTCATCCTGGGGCTATTGAGAAAGATAGAGAAGATTTCTTAAGATTAAATGATATAGATGAATTTTTAAAACTAAAGAAGCAAGAGTTAATTGAACGACTTCAAAAACATCAAAGAGAAGGAACTCTTGAATTTGCGCAATATATTGATGACGAAGTAATAGAGTTTGTAAAAAATAATCCTACAATTAATCCTGGAATAAGAAAAGGCGATAAAATTATCGAAGCTAAACTCCCTTACCAAACAAAAAAACATATACAAACAAAAGATGTGAAAATGAAAGGTTTCTATAGCTGTTATTGCCCTTGGATAAGAGGTGCAATTAAAAATGGCACTGAAAAAGAAATCTTCTCTCATTTTTGCTACTGCAGCGCAGGATACACTAAGAAATACTGGGATGTCATATTCAATCAACCAGTTGAAGTAGAACCAATCAAAACACCTCTTACAGGAGGACTTCTCTGTACTTTTGCTATTCAAATTCCGAAAGAATTTAGAAAATAGATTAGAATTTTTATAAAATTTAGAATAAAGCGGAGCGAGATAGAATGGAATTAACAATAGAGCAAATCAACTCAATTATGGAAAATAATTTTCAGATCTCTTCAGAATTTTCTCTAAGTGAGATAACCCCCGTTTTGATTGAAAAATTAGGCAGTGTCGATTCTGATATTCGGGAAGGGTGTCTAGAAGTTTTATATACATGGATTATGAATGGAGAGTATGATAACACAACTCTTATTTCGCTAGGTGATCAGCTTATATCTCTGACACATGCAGGATTAGATCAAGAGATCTCAGATCTCGTGTTTTTACGGGCATTTGCGGCATTAGAAGTGGCTGCAATTTTGGTTTTCGATGAAAAGTGTGAAAAAGGAGAAATAGAAGGAAGAAAAGCATTTTTAAAACCAGAAATTGTAAAAAAATGGTTCTCTATTGCATTGAAATATTATCAACAAGAAAAGGATTATAGATCTTATGTAATTGGGAAAGGCTGGGCGCATTCAATTGCCCATGGTGCTGATTTGTTCAGGGATTTTGCGAAACATCGTTTTATTCAAAAAGAGGAAATCCTTCAAATCCTCCAGCTTTTTAAACAAAAATTAGCTTCGCCTTCCCCCAGAGCATTCAATGGGAAGGAAGAGTTAAGAATAGCCTCAGCAGTGTATACTACATTATTACGAAATAAACTTGATATTAACGAAATTACTCAATGGTTATCTTCGATATTTGATCCTTTCCAGGGAAAGAAATTTTGGGATTTTGTTACTGAACCAGAGAAATTGAATGGTTATTTCCATGTAGAACGATTTTTCAAAGATTTTTATTTGATGATCAAATTAGGAATCTCCCGAAAAGGTTTGTTTGCACAACCATATTATAATGCTACTCTCCAAAATCGAGATGAAGTACTTAAATCATTAGAACAATGTATATTAAACGCAGATAATAATTCATTTTATTACAAACCAGATTAGTAAGCTTTATTTCATAAATCCTAATTGTTATATTGGTGGGAAATGACCTGAGAAATATACGAAACTCATAAAAGTGAAAATAATTAAAATAATAACTATTATCATTAGTATAAATCTTATATCATCATTGAGCTTTCTGATTCTGTCAAGTTTTTTTACAATTTCATTTAATTCATTTTTCTTATCTTCATCAATCATAATAATCCTCAAAATTTAGGATTTCAACTTAATATTAAAGGATTAATAGATATTTAAAAGTTATTTATGACTATGCTTAAAGATTTAATTATTCTTAAAATAAATGATAAAATAAAGAATTTAAAAAAATTAGGTTTAGGTTTTTTCTAATTCCATCTGGGAAATTGCTTTTCCAGACCGAAATGGAATATCATCAAGAGACATTCCTGATTCATATTTGAACTTCTTCTTGAATGCCTCATTTAATGATTGAAAATACAGTGAAAGTGGTAAATTCTGAGGGCAATTATTATCACAATTTCCACACTCTACACATCTATCAGCATCATGAGCTATTCTTGTTAATTGATATGTAGCGGTATCAATATTTTTGTCTTTTCTCTTTTTCTGTAATATGCAGTCTACACAGTAGCAAACTGGGCAACCTCTTATGCAGGTGTTGCACATCGTACATTTAAGAAGCTCTGCTATTTTTTCTTCTTGTGAAAGATTCTCCCATTCTTTCAAATCTTTCGCTCGTTTTTCTTTAGCTTTTTCGATTATTTCATTATATTTATCTGAATGAGTTGCCTTCTGTTTATCTGTAAGTGCTTTTGTTTTAATTCCTGATTTTTCTAGAATTTCGCTTCCTTTATCTGAATATACTTTTAATATTATCTCATCTGAATCAATTGGTATACCAAGGTCACTAACAGTTAAATCCGCTATAATAGGAATTTTTCGATAACATCTTAAACAATTTTCAGCAACACTGAGATTAAGCTCTTTTGTACTTCCATCTTCCATTTTTACAATAAGACCGTTATCTCCAACTTTTTCTTTAACTATTTTAGTAGCATCGACATCTTTAATTGATCTCATTTCTCTTCCTGCTTTAGGAAGCATCCCTCTATCTTCAATACCAATTATAAAAAGATTATCGAGTTTTACCTGTCTAATTTTCGCAAGTTCAATTAATGCTCTTGTATCACACGGTCGCGCAATAAGACCTATTTTCTCGTTCATTGCACCTGCGACGGATTTGTGTAAATATTTCGAAGCAGAGTCTGTTCTTGCATATCCAAATGCCATTAAAGGAGTTAATGGAAAATTATTTACATCTTCTTCTTTTTCAACTAATTTTGGTTGAACTGTAAATCTATCTATATTCCCGGATTTTTTATCGGTTCTCAGTTCGGCACCAATTATTTTATCAACTGCTTTTTCTTTTAATAAAGTTCCTAAGATTTTTGGAAAATCTTCAATCTTTATCAAAAATTCTGCCATTGCTTCCATGTAATTCCAACTCTAATTATACATTAACTATTATAATTTCTTAAATTTCCCTAATTTTTGGTATTAATTTGTAAAAAATTTAATGAATTTTATTATAACATTTTTATGTGTTATATGGTGCACCCATTTCTTCAACTGAGTTCTCATTTTTTTTAACTCAGCTTCATCAGTAAACACATTATTATTTAAGCTTTAGCTTTAGCTTTAGCTTTTTCTTTTTTAGGTGTGCCTTTCGTACGTAAGGGACTTGGTCCCAATTTACGGATTGTTTTGTCTATTTCTATTGCTTCATTTTGAAATTTTTGGCCTTCAGCTGCAGTACAGTAAATCATTTTTAATCTATCTGGACTTAATCCAACAACTTTCAATATTTCTTTAATATATTCGACTTGTCTATATGCGTGGTAATTCCCCGTTTCATAATCACATTCATGAGGGTATCAAGCATTTATCACTACACCATCTGCGCCTCTTCCAAATGCTCGCATTATTAAGTCAGGTCCTACACGTCCAGAGCAAGGTACCAAGACATTTCGTATTGAATCTGGATATTGTGCACGAATAGTACCCGCCATATCAGCTGAACCATATCCTCATTTCCAGCAAGCATATACAATAATTTTAAAATCATTATCTTCTGCCATTTTTCTTACCTCTTTATTCCTCTATTGGTAATAATTCATCTACTAATGCCATATACTGATCATCTCTAAAGTAAGTTAATTCAATAGCTTTTGAAGGACATAATGATGCACAAGTTCCACAGCCTCGACAATTGATTAAGTCAACAACAATATTTCCCTTTTCATTTACCGAGATTGCTGTGTATGGACATGCCTCTATACATTTGTAACATTTAGCGCAACGTTCATCTGAGGGAGTAGCTCTGATTAATTCCATCGTATATTCTCCTTTCCCCATTGGAATGCCCGCTACTGATGCGGCACCTCTAGCTTGACTTACTGCTTTATCAATTTCTTTTTGACCTTGAGCAGAACCGCAAATATAAATTCCGGGTACTTTTGTGCTAATTGGGTCAAGTCGAGCATGATATTCTTTTAAAAAACCGTCAGGGCTTTTTTCCATATTTAAAACTTTAGCAATTTCAATTGTACCTTGAGACGGAAGTGAAGCAGGCGACAATACAACCATGTGGAATTCCATGGAAACTACTGTATCTGTTCCAACTGGTTCAAATTGGACTTTAAGATTTTTTGTTAAAGGATCTTCTTCAATTTTTCCAACTAACCCTTTAACAAAAATTATCCCTGCATCTCGAGATCTCCTATAGTATTCTTCATAGTCTTTTCCAGCACATCTCATATCTATGTATGTACAAAGAATTTGTGAATCTGGATATTCTGATTTTATTAGTTTGGAATTTTTAAGAGAAAGGTTGCAACAAATAACGCTACAATGAGCGTTTTTATTGATATCTCTTGATCCAACACAATTAATGAACAATACCTTTGTAGGACGTTTTCCATCAGAAGGACGCTTCAGATGTCCATATGTAGGACCATTTGGAGCTAGTATTCTCTCTAGCTCAATTTGATTGATTACATTGTCGTAGACGCCATATCCATAATCATCTCCTTGATAGAGGTCCCAACCCGTGGCGACTATTATTGTTCCTACTTTAAGTTCGACAATTTTATCTTGTTGACTGAAGTCTATAGCTGATTGTTCACAGGCATCAACGCATGCAAAACATTCGATACATACATCTCTTTCAAGTTGTGATATTGCGGGTACTGCTTGTGCGAACGCAATATCAATAACCTTTCTTGCTGATAAATGTTCGTCAAAGTAGTTACTTGTATAAACAGGACATACATCTGTACAAGTACCACATCCAGTACATTTCGTTTCATCAACAAACCGAGCTTTTCTTCTGACTTTAACCTCAAAATTGCCAATATAGCCATCTATTTCATCCACTTCACTGTAAGATAAGATTTCAATATTCGGATGGCGATTAGCTTCAAGCATCTTAGGGCCCAAGATTCAGATACTACAATCATCTGTTGGAAAAGTTCTATCAAGTTGAGACATGCGACCACCAATTGTCGTATTCTTTTCTACTAAATATACTTTATATCCAGCATCACCTAAGTCAATCGCAGTAGATAAACCCGCAATCCCTCCTCCAACCACCAGAGCTGATGGTTCAACTGGTACGGTCTTAGTGGGCACATCTTCTAATAATTTTGCTCTAGCTATCCCTGCTTTGATTAATTCTATAGCTTTTTTAGTAGCTTTCTCACGCACTTCTGGAGCTTGATGTACAAATGAACAATGTTCTCGGATGTTAACAAATTCTAAATACCTTGGAGGTAATCCCATTTCTGTTAAGATAGCATGAAATACTGGTTGATGAGTTTTTGGAGTACATGCAGCTACCAAAACTCTATCGAATTTAAATTCTTCATGTTTCTCCTTGATTTCAGTAGACCCACCTTCAGTACATAAAGAGAGATATGGATAAGCCCAGACATTCTCTAACTTATTTATTTCTTCGAGTATTTTTGGAATATCTAGTATACCAGCAATATTAATACCTCAGTGACACACGAACACACCTATTCTTGGTTGATCTTCTTTATCATTGGTCTGTTTTTCAGACATTTCAACCACCTGTGTTAATCCTAACCTCCTAAGTTTTAATGATCTAATTTCTTATGCTTTACACTAAGAGTTTCTTAGTAATATTTGATGATAAAGTAAATAGTCTATATTATTAAAATTAAATTATTATACCATGTAATTTCTCTTACAGTAAAAGTTAATTATTTTGGAATTTCTTTAAATTTGAAATAAAATCTAAACTGAAATTATATTAACCAATTTATAGAATTTTTTTAGCTTCTCTATTTATAGTTCTAGTATCATTTCTTTATCGCCATCATTTTCTCTAAATCCATATTGCTCATATAGAGAAAAACCAGATGGAGTAGAATGTAGAACTACTGATTGGATCCCTCTAATCTTGATTTCTTCAAATAATTTCTCCAGTAAAGCTGCCCCGATACCCTTTTTACGCCATTCAGGTTTAGTATACATATTCATAATGTAAGCAAATTTACCAGTCCTATTGATGAAATGAGGTGGTTTTTGTAGAAAAGATAAACCGCTAGTAGCGATTATTTTATTTTCAAATTCTGCTAACCAAGCTATAAATTCATTGGATTTCATTTTCTCTAAAAAAAATTCCTTTAAAGAGGCTCGGAATATATTAAGATCTTTACTAGGGGGACATTCTTGAATTTCTTTTAAAAATTCTACACGAAACTCTATCAATTTATCAATATCTTTAAGATTTGCTTTTCTTAATGAGTACATAATTTCTTTTTAACATTTTATTTTTTTAGCTGTTTCTTCAACTCACCTTTAATAAATTCAATATTTTCTTTTAAAGTATCCATTATTGGCTCTTCTCCTATTTTAAGGTTATCTAATACTTGAATTGAGTCTTCAAATCGTTTCAATGCTTCCGGATATTGAGATCGTTTGTAGTAAATACCTGGTATATTAAAGAATTTATATGAAATACATTGTAGGGCAGTAATTAAAACCCAGATTATCATAAGTATTGTTAATATCCATTCTACAATTGAAAGCCAAGTAATAAAAAAAAGAATCAATACTCCGCCAATAGAAAATCCATAATACGCTAAATATTTCTTAAATGCTGGCCCCTTATAGAGCTTGGATTGCGGACCTTGGTACATCAAAATACTATATAGTACTATATAAATTGAGGAACCTAAAAAGCTAACACCTGCTACAATAGTATGAAATATAATAAAAGCTGTTATATAGGTCTCATCTGGTATTATTCCAACCAAAGCAATACACACGTTTGTTACTATAGCAATCCCAGTAGCTAATCTTCTAATAACTTCTTTAATATGTGTCATTTCTCTCTCTAAATAAATGTAAAACGGAATAAGCAATGAGCCAGCTACTACAAAACCAATGCTAAATAAAGATTTTGCTTGACCGTCTCCTAATGTACTCACTGTATGAACTAAGGGAGTATAACCTGGAGTAAAAAATACAGTAATGGGTAAAATAATAAGTAAAAATAAAGCACCAAAAAATCCAAAAAAAGCTTCCATTCTCCTTCCTTTAAATCTTGCCATAATCTTTCCTCTTTATATTATTGACCAGTCTTATAATTTTAAAGGTACAGATTTTCTTAATGTACTAATTGATAAAAAAATTTACCTTAAATTAAGTGAACACATAATCAAAAATGAAAATTACTTAACAATAATACTTTTATATTATTGAAATAAATTAAGTCTTGAATGACAAAAAAGAATGTTAAATTTAAACTATTCATACCTATAATAATATCATTTTCTCTGTTAATTCCCTTCAGTTATTTAAAGGATTTTGATGTCAATTTAAATCTTCCTCCCAATGTATCACAGGTAATTGATATTGAGATTGACGGTAATGCTCAATTAGAAGCATTTTGTGCTAGCAATCAATCAGATGGAAACTCATGGGCCACAGCTTTTTTAATCCAAAATTATACATTTGAGAGTGGTTCTAGGGCAATATGGATCCTACACACAGATAAATATCTAATAATAAGAAACTGCAGCTTTCAATCCTATACGGATGGGATATTACTTCAATTATGTGATAATATTAAAATTATCAATTGTTCTTTTTATAATTGCGACTATTCAATTGATCTTAGTTCCACAACTAATATAGAAGTAAATAATTGTTCTATTAATGGGGGAGAAATAGGAATTGACATATTTTTGAGTAGGCGTTGTTTCCTAATCAATTGTTGTATTAAATACACTACAAATCATGCAATCTTATTAGAAGATTCATCTAACATTGAAGTAATTGACAATATCATCAATATGTGTTATAATTCAATGATTATGGTCTGGCTTAGCTCTGAAAATGATCTCAGGAAAAATATAATCTTCAATTGCCAAATAGACCCTAGTATGATTACTTATCCCTACTATGCGTATGGATATTCTTTTCCAATTACGATTTATGGATTTAGTGATAGAGGTAATAATAACACCATTTCTAATAGTATTATTCAATACAATAACATGACAGCCATATACATTAATAGTAAAAACAATTCTATTTTGGATAATACAATCACATTAAATAATGGAGATGGAATTCATCTATCTCACGATTCTCCTGATTTTGGATTACATGCAAAAGCAAGTAGTAATCGTATATTTAATAATAATATAATTTCTAATAATGGAAATGGAATTTTAATTGATGGAGGTTATTTTTTGGAGGATGGACCAAGTGGGAATGAAATTTTTTATAATAACATTTCTCACAATAATGAAAGTGGAATTGTTTTTAAGTATCCTTCAAACCATAACAAAGCATATAACAATACAATTTATTCAAACAAATTCTATTGTATTGAAGATACTGGTTATAAAAATATTTATTATAATAATGGTGCTAATTGTACCATTTTTTATGATCCATATATAGTTGATAATCCAATGAATCTATTTTATGTGTTTATAATTTGCTTTGTTATTGTCTTCATATTTGTG
>JBHLNL010000202.1:0-5110 GCA_048941605.1 Promethearchaeota archaeon
TGATGGTGGTTGATGAATTAATAAATTTTCATCATTTATTTTTGAGGAAGTGGTAATAAATGTAAGATAGTTAATTGATATCAAACTAAATAAACCCAAGACAATTAGAAATCGAAATATTTTTTTTTTCAAAATGTCACACCATAAATTTATGTTCAATTTTCATATTTGAAAATCTTAATATAAAGATTTTTACGAATATAACTAGTAAAAATTGAAAAATAGTAGTAAATCAAATATTTTAGTGGTAGGTTTTTACGAATTACTAACAAAATTAAAAAAGAAACCTATTTTAACTTTAATCGATTTATTAGAAGTGTTGATTAGTTGTCAGCACCTCTTATAAACACAATTCGCTAAATTTCCTTTCTTTTTAAAATAATGTTAATTCTTATGGAAGAAAAGTATATATATATAAAGAATTTTGATATTGTAATATATTAGTCATATTATTTTTTCCATTAAATAATAAAATTAATTTGATTAAAGGGTAGGTGTTTTTGACTTCATTAAATGTTTCATTAGGGAATTTTGAAGAAGAATGCATAAATAGTATTGATTCAATATTTGATGCGTATTTTTTACTCTCAAAAGAGAATGTAGTATTGGGTTATAACATTAAAGATAAGCTTTTTAATTTATATTTCAGTAATAAAGATCTTCAAGGAAAAGATTTTTTCAAATTATTCAGATCTCCAACTCAACAGAAGCGTAATGAAGAATTAAAACAAAAAATCTTAGAAAAGAAACCTCAAATATTTGAATACAATGTACAAATTAATGAAAAAATTTGCTATTACAATATATTTATTTTTACTTTAGCTAATGACCAAATGCTCGTTAATTTTCGCAATATTGACAAACAAAAAAAAACTGAATTTGAGCTGGATGAAGAGAGAACCATATTAAAAAATATAATTGAATTAAATCCTTATGCTATCGAAATAAAAGATGCTGAGGGACATCATGTTAGTGCAAATAAAGCTTTCATAGATATGTTTAAATCTGTTGCTCCACCCGAATACTCTATCTTTACAGATCCTCATTTGAAAAAGAGAGGATTACTAGATAAAATTTTAAAATTAAAGGAAGGCAAGGTTGTAAAGATGGGAGAACACTGGTATGATGTTCATGACTCAGCAAGAGAGATTGGTCTCAAGTTAGAGGATTATCCAAGCTCACCAATATGTCATAAAGCCGTAGCCTTTCCAACATTTGACGGGAATGGGAAAATAAAGAATTATGTTATGATGCATGAGGACATTACTGCACGTAAGTTAACTGAGAAAAAATTACGTGAGAGTGAAGAAAGATTTCGGTCTCTTGTTGAGACAACTAGTGATTGGATATGGGAAGTGGATGAGAATTCCACCTTTACTTATACAAGTCCAAAAATTGAAGATATATTAGGCTATACGCCAAAAGAAATCATCAATAAGACACCTTTTGAATTAATGCCTTTAGATGAAGCAGAACATGTACAGACTATTTTTCAAAATATAGTTGAATCCGACAAGTCTTTTAAAATACTTGAAAATAAGAATCTCCATAAGGATGGGAGCCTAAAGATTCTTGAAACGAGTGGAGTACCAATTTTTGATGAGAATGGGGTTCTATCAGGTTATCGAGGCATCAGTCGTGACATTACAAATCGCAAAAAGGCAGAACAGAAACTAAGAGAATCTGAAGAAATGTACCGAAATTTATTTAATAGTACACCTTACGCAATCTGGCTTGTAGATTTACGAGGGAAAATCCTTGATTGCAATGAAACAATGAATAACTTCATGTCTGTATTTAAATATACTGATTTAATAGGTAAACCTTTCAGAGATGTTCTTAAAATGTTTTTACGTGAAGGAGATCCCAGATTTGAAAATTTAGAGAAGGTTCTTAAAGAGAGATTCAAAATTTTACTTAAACAAGGTTATATAAAGCCTATAGAATTCGAAATCTCTAGAGGTGACGGCAAAACATTCTGGATTACTTTAGAATCCTCCTTTGTTAATATTGGTAAAGAAAAACGCATTCAAACATTTATTAAAGATATTACAGAAAGAAAGTTAGCTGAAATTGAATTAGAGAAATTAAGGAAAGGTCTAGAAATTAGAATAAAAGAAAGAACTATCAAACTGGAAAATTCAGAAAATAAGTATCGCATGGCTTATAATAGAGCTAAATGTTTTAAAGGCCTATTCACACATGATATTTCTAATATGTTTCAAACAATTAGTAATTCTTTAGAACTCTGTACGTCTTTACTAAAAGAAGAAATAAAACCTGATGATTTATCAGAATATTTTGAATTAATTGAACAACAAATAAATCGAGGTAAAAAATTAATTAATAATATTAGAAATCTTTCTGAAATGGAAGAATCAGAAATGCGCTTAGCACCCACAGAAGTATTTGAAAATTTGAAAAATGCCATTCATTTTATCCAAACAAATTTCCCAAAAAGAGAGATTGAAATAAAAATTGAACCAAATGATATGTTAGTCTATGTATTAGCTAATGAATTATTACTCGATGTATTTGAGAATATTTTCATGAACTCAATAGTATATAATAAAAATGAAAAAGTTCAGATTGAAGTTCGGATATCGGAGATCAATGAAAATAAGGATAAAATTGTAAAGATGGAGTTTAAAGACAATGGAATTGGAATAGAGGACAATAAAAAAGATAAAATCTTTCAAGAAATTTATCAAAAGAGCAAATTATCTAAAGGTATGGGGTTAGGTTTATCTATGGTGGCAAAATTAATTGATCTATGCGATGGTAAGATGTGGGTTGAAGATCGAATAAAGGGAGATTCTTCTAAAGGAAGTAATTTCATAATTCAAATTCCTGCTGCGTTTTAGTTTGAAATTTATATTATAATTAAATATGAGCATTATTGGTGTATAAAAATTAAAAATAACAATCAAAATACTAATCCAGACAAAGATAAAAAGGAAATAAAATGGTACACTTATGTAGATTCAACACTCGATAGTAAACTCAAGAAATTCATGGATCAATACAATATTAAAAATCAGGCAAAAATAATTAGAGATTCTGTTAATAATTATATCGATTATGTATATCAAATAGTGCAAAAGGATATTGAAAGAAAAGAATATAATGAAAAAGCTATCAATGAAACTATTAGAAAAGCTATAGAAACTTTTGAATTTAAAGCGAATTTTAATGAAGAGCTAAAACAAAAGCTTTCCCCTCTTAAATTATCAATTCTTATGTTAAACAATTTTATAAATGAACCAAATAGATTAATTGAAAACATTGAAAATATAAAAAATGCCTTGATCGAATTAGAAAATTCAATAAAACGACATTTTGAAGAACCAAAACTTATTCGGTATATAAAAAAATTTGATATTTTATATATTGAAGATAATGAATTAGAACGAAAGACAGTTGAAACATATTTTAAGAGAAAGAATGTAGATATTACATCCAAGGAAACTTCTGAAGAGGGGCTTGATATTTTAAAAGTATCTACACCTCGAGTTATATTGTTAGATATTGATTTAAAAACTAGCAATATTAATGGAGTCAAATTGTGTCAAATGTTAAAATCTAAAGAGCAGTATAAAACAATTCCAATCATATTAATATCTGCTGTTGTTTCAGATAAAGAAAAAGAAGAGATATTAACAATTACTGAAGCAGAGGACTTAATAATAAAACCGATAGACAGATTAGCAGATTTAGATATCCTTTTTAAATTTCTTAATTAAAGAATTTGTTTTAAATCATAAATCTATTTTCTTTTTTACTAATATTTTTAGATTAAATGTTTTGACAAGAGGGAATTATAGAAGGAAAGCTTTTTAAGGATTAAAGAGTTTAAAAAAAGAGAAATTATGCCAATTAGTAAAAATTATTCTAATATTAGAAGTCCTATGATTTTAAGACTTCAAGAGAAAATTAAATTAAATAAAGAAGATGAAGTATCGGAATTCTGGAAAGAAATTGAAAAAAAAGGAACCCCAATCTTTGAAGAAATTGAAGGAGATAATAAGCATAACATTATAACTTTTCTAGCTCGAGAAGAAGAGAAGGTAGAAAATATCGTTTGTAATAATTTTTTTGTTACAGATGATATAAAAGATGGAATACTCGAGAGAATCGATAATACAAACATCTATTTCAAATCCTACAAAATTCTTAAAGGTATACGAGACACATATTGCTTAAGTAAAAATAATCCACTTGAACCAAAAGATCCCACTGAAAATGTTTTTAAGTACCCAAATTTAGTTTTTTCTGATCCTTTCAACCCTAAATTCTACCAATTTAAGGTGGATGGCTTCCAACTTCCATTGAATGTATTTGAATCTCCTGATGCTCCTTCCCAACCATGGTATGGGGAAAGAACTGATATTAAACATGGTAAAATAAATGAATTTACATCCTACAGTGAAATATTAAATAATAAGCGTCAAATCTTAGTATACACTCCCCCAAATTATTCCAAAGATAGTTCTCCTTATCATGTTCTTCTATTATTTGATGGGATACAATTTGAAGAAATAGCCAAAGTATCCTCAACTCTTGATAATCTCATTGCAGATGAGAAAATTCCTCCTATAGTTGCTATTATGGTAGAAAATTTCTTATCTACTAATATTGCTCTTAGATCCAGTGAACTACCTCCTAATCCGAAGTTTTTGGAATATATCATCAATGAATTATTGCCCTGGAGTCATGAAAATTTTAGCATTACTACTGATCCTTCTCATTCTGTAATTGCTGGAGCTAGTTATGGAGGGATTGCCTCTGCATTTATAGCACTTAAACATCCAGAGATCTTCGGTAATGTATTATCAATGTCAGGATCTTATTCTTGGTATCCAGGTGTAGAATACTGGTTACAAAGAATAAAAAATCTCGATAATTTCGAGAAATGGTGGTCAAAAGAGGATGAAACAGAACCAGAATGGCTTATCCATCAATTTAATCAAATCGATAAATTGCCGTTGAAATTTTATCTTGATGTAGGTGTACTAGAGGAAAGTGAACCTACGGGACTATTTATTTCTAATCGTCATTTCCATAAAGCTTTACAAACTAAAGGATACTCTGTTCATTATGTAGAATTCTT
>JBHLNL010000044.1:0-21983 GCA_048941605.1 Promethearchaeota archaeon
ATTATTGATTTTTTTTCTTTTTATTATAATTAGGTTTTCCTGAAAATATTAAACCATATAGGCTTATGAATACTATAGCCATAGCGATGACTTGATATAATTCAATAGATTCTTTTAAAATGAATAAGGCAAAAATCATGGTGATTATTGGAGTAGGAGTTGTAATTGTGCTTGCCACCGAGACCTCTATGTGTTTTACAGCGTAAAACCAATTTATAAGTTCTAAATAATATACAATTCCCATAAGAAATCCAAAAATTTGAAATTCGGGATTCAATAATCCTTCAAGAACGCCACTTGGACTGTTTACTAAAGAAGAAATCCCTAAGAGGAGTATAGAAGATATAAGCACCCGTAAAAAGGTAACCTGATTTGGAGTAATTGGAGATGTATCAAGTGTGCGTTTGATTATTACATGAGCAATACTCCATAAAAGTGGAACTATTAATGCTAATGCAAACCAGGGAGAGAAACCAATAATAAGCCATGTACCTTCTGTGCCGAGATAATAGATACCAACTATCAAGATTAAAGTGAATATAAACTCACTTAAACGCTTCTTCTTTTTGAATAAGATGAATTCCATAAAAATTGAAAATAATGGATAAGTCTGAATAGCTATGGCAGCACTAATAGTACCTGCTGTTTCAAAAGCATAAACATAAAAAAAAGTAGATATTGAGAAAATTATGCCTGTTGCTACCATAATGATGAGGGTTTTTTTTCGAATTTTAGAATCGATTGACTTTTGAAATATCCCTTGATTTGGCTTTTTAAACTCATAAAAGGATAAAGGTAAAGAGCAAATTAATTCCCACAATGATAGGTAAAATGCATAATTTAAGGCATTTAATGCCGAAGGGCGGCTATTTGATATAATGGGTAATATTCCGAGAAGAAATAATGAGATAAATGATAAAAAAACGCCAACATTTCTATTAGGAGAAAAATTTCGGGAAATTTTTTCAGTAGGGGGAAAGTTGTGGGCTTGTTTTCGCTTATCTGCCATAATTTATCAAAATCAATGCACCTTAAAAACATGAGGAATTTATATCCCACTTAAAATCAAATAATAGAGAAATTAGATATAAAATAATTTTAAAATTCTACTTAAGTAAACTTCTTATATCCTTAGAAATTAAGAATTTAAATCTTTAAATTTTATATTAATAAGCCAGGATTTTTAGATAATAATTTAATTTACTATTAAAAATCTTAAAACTTTAGAGCATAATCTTAATTAATTAAGAAGCATAAAATCCTTAAAAGAATTTTAAGCTGAGAAATAAACTTGGCAAAAGCTATTATAATATATCATACCCGTTCGGGTAACACTAAATCTTTAGCTGAAAAGATTAAAGATAGGTTAGAACATCTAAACGTAGAAATAAAGATTTATCAAGATATAAATTTTAAAGAAATTGACTCTATTAAAGAATTTGATATTATAGGTTTAGGTTCTCCTACACATTATTATCAAATAGCCAAGATATTCAAGGAACTTTTACAAAAAATTAATAGTTTTAATCTAAAAGGTAAAAAACTTATTGTATTTGCAACAGGTACAGCTAAAAGTAGTCCTCCAAAAATTTGCAGCGATATTGTAAAATTAATGAAACCAACTGGGATTCAAACAATTGCGAAAATAGGATGTGTTAAAAAACCAACTGATGATATAGATTCAGAGATTGAAAAGCGTTTATCTGAAGAGATTTTTTAAATATGAAATCTGATTTGGGAATATTGCTTGAATATGAATAAAAAGTAAGAATAAATTTAAAATTAGAATATTTCCACCTTCACAAATTTTCCAATATTTTTAGAAAGTGTTTTCAAGACTTTTTCTTCTAATTCTTCTGGAATGTGTCTAAAAGAGAAATCTTCCATTTCAGGCAAGAGGTTTTGTATTGCCAATCTTGTTAAATAATCTAATTGATCGCAAAGAGCAAATAGTTGAAAGTGAGATGAATTTTCAATTAAAACGGCTCCTCTGTTTACAGTAAAGTAATTAACTTGTTGTTGTAACATTTTTTTCTTTATATTATTCCATAGATCATGAAAACCTAAAAGATAATTGACGTCTTTGGAAGACCCAATCTTTTCATTTTGTAAGATTAATTCCCAAGCAGAATCTTGTGTTCCTATAAACATTGAATATATAGTACTCTTCCTTTTTGCTTTTGATTCTTCAGACTTTCTAAAAGTTAGTCTTTGAAACATTCTTCGTAAAACTGACCCGGCTGATTTCTCAATCAATCCTGTATTTAATTGGTCTAAATTTAAGTTTATATCTTTTTCTAGGCTTGATAAATTAAATTCACGTGCAGTTTTTAATGCCTCTTCAAAGTAGAGTTTAGCTTGTTGTGCTAATTTACTTTCTGCGGCTAATAATCCTTTAAGAATAACAAGTCTACAAAGATCTAAATAACTTTGATTTTCAATCGCAATAGTTTTTGCTAGATCCAAATGATTATAAGCGTGATTTAAATATTCAAGATTACCAGTCTCTTGAAAATATTTAAAATACCCTTCAGCAAGCCTAATTTCAATATCACTAGCATCTTCAACACGTTGATTCTTAAACATAATTTCTCTTTCTTCTTTCAAATTCTCTATCAATTTTGGCCAATTACCTTGTAATTCTCCTTCAATAGCTTGTAGATCATGCATAAATATATGACCTACAGGTGATTCTAGAAAGTCCGGGTCATCAGGTAAGTTGTTTCGTGCAAATTCGATAAGTTCAAGAGAATCTGTTTTCCCAGCTATTCTTTTTAGAGTAGAAAGAAGATCAAGTTTATAATATGTAGGCAGATTTTCTTCTAAAAGAACTTTTTTACAAAGTTCTTCTGATTCTTCATATCGTTCAGAGATAAAAAGAGTTTCAGCAATTATACTCATTAAAGAGCTCCTTATAAAAAACTCTTCTTGAACTATTGGTAATTCTAATATCGCTTTTTGACGCTTTAAAGCTTGATCATACAATCCCTGCTTAGATTCAATAACAGACATATTAGACGAAATTACTGCATTAGTTCTTTGATCACCCATATCTTCACTAACTTTTAATACGATTTCAAAGATTCTTAGCGCTTTTTCTAAATCACCGCTAGATTGATTAACAGCAGCATAGAAATTCCCAACTACCATTATGATCTCTCGGTTTCCTAGAAGTTGTCCAAAATTAAATACCGGTTCTATAACCTCTAAGGCTTCATTTATTTTCCCTAGAAAATACAATCTAAATCCATAATATCCTTCTAAAAGCATTAACCCTGTTTTTACTTCTATAGAAGTTTGATCTCCCCATTCTGTTTGACACTCATCATATAATGCTTCTAGAAGATCATAATTGCTTAATCTAAGAAAAACCTCTGCTTTTGCCACAGCTGTTTCTATCTGAATAATAAGTGGAGCAGACGTGAAATCGATTCTTTTAGATATCTGAATTAATTCTGATGAAGGAGCAAACCTAGCTTGTAATCGTAAATAAATGGGATAACTCCAAGAAGTAGGCTCATATGTAAAATTTAAAAGTTGTTTCCCTTTGCCAATAATGAATCCCCATTTTACAGCAATAAATGAAATTAATTGACTATTTGGATTGTTAATTTTTAATTCTGTTAAACAATCATACCATTCCTGTGGTGTTTTATTTAAAGGTTCGGATATGGAAGATAAAATAACTTTTTCTTCATCATCTGCTAAAGGTAAGTATAACCGAAGTTCTAAAGGAATAAATCTCTGAAGCTTATTCCATTGATCTGGAACGCCTTTAATTTCTTGTTTTTCTTCATAATAATCTTTATGAGCCCGATATTCTCCATTCTCATCAACGACAACAACATTTATATGAGATGACCCTGAATCACCTTGGTGACTTAATCGAATTGTGAATAATTTCCCGATCATCAAATTACCAGATTCAGTTTTATGGAGGTAAGAATTTATATTTTGAAGATCAAACCTTATTACTTTATTACATATTTTACAATTAACTTCAGTCATTTCTACACCTCATCTTAATTTTTATTAGAAGATGAGAGTATATTAATACTTATAATATCTCCCTAATCATTTAAATTAAGGATTTTTCTACCCATATTAACTATTTTATCTAGAACTTCACTTATTCCTACTCCGTAGACCGAACTAGTCTCTACATAAGTATTGAAATACCTATCTTCACCTACTAAGGTCATTACTAAATCTTTTGACACGTTTCTATCTAAATCAACTTTATTCCCCACTAAGATAAAACCTGCATTATTTTGCTTTAAATTATATTCCAAATTCATTAATCGGAGCCAATTGTTAAGATTTTCAAATGATTCATACCTATCCAATGCAAAAACAAAGATAAAAATATCAATATATTTAAGAACTTGATTTTTCAAGATATCAAGAGGGTGCATACCAGGAGTTCTTTGCCCAGCTAGATCATAACATTGAAAAACTAAGTCTTTATAAGACCAGGATTCGATCTCCATAAAAGGAGTGCGAGATATTTTTTCATCTAAAAATGTACCATTTGAATTATTATGGTTGTTTTGCTTTGTTTTTTTGAGTAAGGCTTGAACTAAGGTAGTTTTTCCTACAGCTCCATCTCCCACAACTGTCATACGTATTAAGCGGTGGGCGGTTTTAAGTTGAGATAAAAAATTGGTTATTTTTACCAGTTAAGATACACCTATTGTATGCTAAATTTAATTGTTATAAAGTAATCCCTAATTAAGGAAGTAGCTATGAAACTAATAATTCATTTTATTTAATTAATAAATTTATTTTTAATGAATGAACGTGATATCTACATACACAATTGGATAAGAAATGTGGAATAATTTCCCATGGGTGTTTATTATTAGTAAACCATACGACATAAGCTTTTTCAATTTTACAAAATATATTTTAGATATCCTTATTTTAAGTGGATAAGTAATGATAATTAAAAGTCCCTTCAACGGAAAAACCCCTAAAATTCACAGGACTGCTTTTATAGCTCCTGATGTTGTGATAATTGGAGATGTAGAAATTGGAGCTTATACAAATATATGGTATGGAGCAAAGGTACGTGGAGATTGGGGAAAAATTATTATTGGAGAAAATACTAGTATTCAAGAAAATGTCGTTTTACATTCAAGACCTAATGAACTTTGTAAAATTGGTAATAATGTCAGATTAGCCCATTCATGTATGTGCCATGGACCTTGTACAGTTGCAGATTATTCATTAGTCGGAATAAATGCTTCTATTTTGCAAGGTGGAAAATTAGGGAAAGGTAGTACACTAGCAGGA
This sequence comes from Promethearchaeota archaeon, assembly GCA_048941605.1. Classification (GTDB taxonomy): domain Archaea; phylum Asgardarchaeota; class Lokiarchaeia; order Sigyniarchaeales; family SOKP01; genus Loki-b32. The sequence goes on from JBHLNL010000044.1 coordinate 5,296, forward strand.
GGATCAGTTTTACGAGATGAAACAGAAGACTTTTGTCTTTATGCAGGAGTACCTGCAATTAAAAAGAAAGTATATTTGAAAAATAGATTGAATGAATTCAGTATTAATTTATACGTTGAAAATGGTCAGAAATTTAAAAAAGCTGGTTATGGACAAAAAATACCATCAAAATATTTGATCTCGTAGCATTAAACTTTTTGAATGGGTGAAAGTCTCATAATATTTTTTCATATTCAAAATTATGAGAATCTAGAATTCTTTTTACAATCCTCTTAAAACTATCAATAATATTCGTATTATCTTTCGAGGAAGTTTCAATATAATCCTGTTCATTGTGTTTTTGAAGAAACTGTTCGATAATTATCTTATCAACTTTATATTGTTTTTCTTCTTGTGCTAAGTCGAGTTTAGTACCAACAAGAATTTTAGGACTCTCATCAAGGCCGTGTTCCGAAATTCTCTGTAACCACCAGGATAATTTTAAAAGCGATGCCATTCGTACTAAATCAAAGACTAAAAAAATTCCATTTGCTCCATTAATATAGTATTTAAAAAGTGATTTAAATTGCTCTTGTCCTCCAAAATCCCAGATTGAAAGCCTAGCAAATACTTTTTCACCTTTAATTAGGATAGGTAGATCATAAGTATAGAAATCTATACCAACTGTTAATTGAGTATTCGCGTTAAAAGTATTGAAACACAATCTTTGCGCAATACAAGTTTTTCCTACACCTCCATCCCCAATTAAGCATATTTTAAAGATATAACGTGGTTCTTGATTCTCTGTTATAATTTATTCACCTAATTTAATCTTAAGATCCATATTCAATATTAAGATTATTTTAAGATATTTTTTAATAAGAATTATTTTATTTTATATTATTAACCAATAAACCTATAGAAGAGAAAAGATGTAAAATTTAATCATGTCTGAGACAATAATTCTATTAATGCCCTAGGAATCTCTTTATAATCATTTACTGCATAGAATTTACCTCGTCCTGCTTTAGCTATTTCTTGGCATTTAAAAATGCCTAAATCAGCATCATTTTGAGCAGGCATTCCTATAACGTGTAATTTAGGATATTTTTTTGCTAATATAACTGGATCTTCGCCTCTATTGTAGTTACCATCTGAAATAAGAATCCCAAACCTATCTTTTCTGTTTTCCTTGGTCTTATTTAACTCTTTTAATCCTTTCTCTAAACCTATAAAAATGTTTGTAAAGCCAGCAGCTTCAGAATCTAAAATGTCATCTATTATAGAGACAACCGGTTTTTTTTGGTTAATTTTTTTCATGACCATAGCAATTGAATTAAACAATACAATCCCATAGTCTTCCTTTTCCATATGATAGGCTAACACAGAAGTAGTAAGTGCAGCATTAAGGAGTAGACGTCCATACATACTCCCACTTGTATCTAATATTAACACAATTTTTCTTTTTTGCCGCTTTCTTTCAATTCCATAAATATCCTTATAATTAAGATTTTTATTATAAATTTTTAACGGATTATGCTGAATAGTTTCATCCATACTAAATTCAGGCATACCAATTTGATAGTAGGGAACAGTTTTTTTGAATTGGCCCCTGATTCCTCTACTAGTAATTTTTAAAGATAATTTTAAAATACTTTGACGTGCTAGACGCCGAAAAATCGATTTATATTTCTCCGAGATAGGGCGCCTTATAAAAAAATAGATTTCTGGCATGAAATCCCCAGATTCAGAAGCTTTTTCTGAGAAAAATTTAACTCCTTCTTCAGTATCTAAAACATCTGTTGTAGCATACACATTTGCTTTAAGCAATCCCATTAAAGCTTCAATGTTTTTATGGTGTATTGCTAGATAAGCAAGTTCTCGAATTTGCTTATAATCTAGCGTGTCTGCTAAATGTTTATAGTAATCAGGTTTTTTTCTTTTTCTTCGAATAATTTCATATTCTAGAATTTCTTTATCTGGTCGACTTTCAGTAAGTCTAACATGCAGTCTTTTCTCAATCTCTTCGGATTCTTCCTCTGAGAAATCATCGATTATTGAAAATCCAGTTTGTTTAATACAGCTAGAACAATATCAGTGATAATCTCTTTTTTAGATTGTGTTAAGCCATCTTCAAGCTCGATTTTATTATACAATGCCATTACCGCGGCTTCAACCCAATTTTTAGTACTATTGTCATTATTGTATTGATAGATTAAAGTAGCTAAATCTATAGCGCCTCTAATAGAACTTCCTCTACGAATTGATGTGTTTTCTCTGGTTATTTGGATAATTTTTTGAGAAATTGTAGCTATTTTATCACTATTTCCATTATTCAAGTTAGCCTCCTGTTTGATTATTAAAATTTCTTCTTCAGGACTCTGGTAATTTAAATTAATCCAAATAAATCTGTCTTTTAAAGCTTCACCTAAGACAGTGACTCCTACATGAGCACTAGGATTTTGTGTTGCTACTACGAAAAAATCTTTATGAGCTTCTATCGTTTTTAACTTAGGAATTTTAAGTATTCCCTCATCTAATGATGTTAATAATGAATTTTGGGTACTTTCAGGCATCCTATTTATTTCATTTATAAACAAGCATCCACCATTCATCATAGCTAAAGCTAGTGGGCCATATTTATAAGAATCTTCGATGTATCCTTTCGCAATTACAAGAGGAGGTTCAAAATATCCAACTAGATTATGAGGAAGTAATTCTTCACTACAATCTACTCTGTAGAAATTTGAACCATTAGAACCATAGTATTCAGCAATAGCTCTAGCTAAAGTAGTTTTACCAACACCCACATTTCCTTCTAATAATATATTCTTGCCTACTGCATGTGCTAAAACAATCTGTCTTAATTCTTCGGCTCTACCAATTATTCTATATTTTTCTTGTATTTCTTTTACTAAACTGGTTGTATCAACCATAATTATAAGAATTTACCATTTCTAAAATAATTATACATTACTGAATCATGCAATCCGATAGAAAAAAAATAAAGAAAAAATTATTCTAAAGAAACTTCGAGATTTTCTGCTTTCATCTTCATCAAGATAATATTCTTTGCTCGTTTCCACAATTTCAACGAGATTAAACCAATTGAAATAAGTAGACTTGGATATACGATTATTTCTAATAATGATGGGTTTGCATTATAGCCAAATAGTGCTTTTAAGAGAGATCCAATTATTTCAAGCCATTCTGGAGTGTTAGGGTTGCCATCTGGAAATGATTCAGGTAAGATGTGTTTGATGTTCCATACTTCGTTTATTAGGGGATTTACTACGCCTGCCTCAATTAATTCATGAATTCCATATGTGATTAAGCCAGCAGCAAACAAAATTAGAATTACATTTGTAATTTTAAAAAACTTTGAAACGTTGATTGTTCTAATACCATAAAATGTCAAAATTCCAATAATGACAGCTATTCCCAAACCAATAACCGATCCAATTATACTGACAATCTGGCTTATAGAAGCTATTGAAGTAGTGCCTGACAATAATAGAACTAATTCAATGCCCTCACGAATAATAATGATATAAGTTAGAATTGAAATTGAAAAAATCTTATTTGTTTTAATAGATTCCTTCACTTTTTCTTCGAGATGAGCCCTCATCTTTGGACCTTCTTTACTCACCCAGAAAATTAGAGTAATTATGAAAATACCTGATATAATGAACGTGTATCCTTCAAATAATTCCTCTAAAATCCCTGAAAACCCTCCATATACAATAGAAAAAACAATTGCAAAAAGTACGCTTGAAAAAATTGCTAAGATTGCTCCAATAAAGACATATTTATTATATCTACGTTGCTTTGTCTTTTTTAAATATAGAAGTAAAATCACTACTACTAGAGTTGCTTCTAATCCCTCTCTAAATGCTAAAAATGTTGGTGTTATCAAATCTATAAACGTAACCATTAATGATACCTCAAGTGTATTGACTATTTGAAGTAAAATAAGAATAAAATTTACATTTTTTAGTTATGATTTAAAAAGGAATTATTAGTTTTAGTTATAACTAATAAGTAAGTTTTTTCATAAAAAATGTGTCTTCAATTATTGAATCCGTCAAGAATAAGCATAATTCCAATATATATTTATTTTTTTAAAAAAGAAATCTGTATTAAAGGAGATTTTCACTTAGGGAAAAGTTTAACAATAACTCTCTCTCCTTTTTTTAATCCTTCTTGATTTGGTGATATTTCAATTATTCCATCTGAGGATGTTAATGAACTGATCACACCAGATCCTTTTAATTTAATTGGTTTTGCTATAAAATTATTTTCTTCTTTTTCTACTTTTACTCTTAAATAATATATAATACCTAATCCTGAAACAGGAACATCTTTACTAATTATTGCGTTGACTTCAATTCTAGGGTCTAAGATAGAACACTCTAGAATTTTCCTTATAGCAGGACCAACAATTTTTAAAAATGAAACATATGCAGCTACTGGCGTACCAGGTAAGCAAAAAATTAACGTATTATTTAAGAGTCCCAATAATATTGGTGATCCTGGTCTCATTGCAATACCATGTGTTAAAATCGTACCTGATTCACTAATGATCTCTGGTAGATAATCTTTAGTACCAACAGAAGTACCTCCAGTAAAAATTATGATATCAGAATCCTCTGCTGTTTCTAATAATCTCTTTTTTATTGCGTCTTTATCATCTTTTACTGTTTCGCCTCGAAGAACCAATCCCCCATAAATATTTACTAATGCTGATATCATCGGAGTGTTTGAATTGTAGATTTTCCCTGGTTTTAAGATATCACCAGGTTCAAGTAATTCATCTCCAGAAGAAAAAATGCTTATTTTTGGTTTAATTCTGACTTTTACATTATTAAATCCTAAAGATGTTAAAAGTGCAATATGCTCAGCCTTTAAATCTGTACCTTTACTTAAAACAAGAGTTCCTTTCTTGATATCTTCTCCTTTTCGTGATACATTTTTTCCTGGAACAAGTGATGTATATAGATTAATTAAATTATTCTCGATTTCAGTATCTTCGATTTTAATAACAGCATCAGAACTTTTTGGAACTGGGGCTCCTGTCGAAACTCTTATTGCTTCACCTTCATTAATTTCAAGTTTGGAAGATTCGCCAATTTCAATGGTTCCAATGAGCTTTACTTTTTGAGGGTTTTTAGGGGAAGAACCAAATGAATCTTCTGCTTTAATAGCATAACCATCCATTGCTGATCGATCAAAGGGAGGGATGTCGATTTCGCTAATTATGTCGTCTGCTAAGATACGATTTAGAGCATTCTTAATATTGATTTCTTCAACTGAACTTAGTTGGATTTTTGAAAATAATTTATCTAAAGCGTTATCTAAAGGTGTCAATTTGGAAAATCCTATTTTTCGGAGCTTATCCACCGATATCACTCTTCCTTATTAATTATATATAAGATATGTCCTAATTCGGGTATTATAATATATTTTAGAGCTAACCTTACAGCATTTGGAGATCCCGGAAGCAAAAAAATAACTTTATTCTTTTTCTTACTTTTTAAAATCCCAGCTGTAGCTCTTGATAACATAGCTGATGTGCCAATTTCATTATAAGAAAGTGATCTAAAAAGTTCCCCAAAACCGTCAAATTTTTTTTCTAAACGAGGTTCCAATGTCTCATATGTAATATCTTTTTCTGATAATCCTGTACCTCCGCTAAATATGATTGCATCAATTGTAGGATCTTTCATTACTTGAACTAAGGTTTTATTAATATGCTCTTCTGAATCAGGTATAATATCAGTAAAGATTAAAGAAATTGATTTATCTTCTTTCAATAATCGTTTTACTCTTGGGATAGTTTTATCTGTGCTCCTTTTTCCAGACACTTTCTCATTGAAACGACTCGTACTTACCACAATTAATGCTAAATTTATCAGTTCAGGAGCTTTCTTTTTATGCTGTTCATGTACTTCTGTTTTTTTTATCATTTTTATCAAATAATATATTTCTTTTTTTATAGATTTAGAAAAAATAAACTCTTCTTTTATCTCCTTTTTCAATAATAGATTCTAACTCATCAATTTCTATATAACCATCAGCATAGAACATCGTACTTATTGCTTCTGAGCCTGTCTTAATAGGAAAAATTTTATTGTATCCACCATCTTCTTGAATTTTGACTGCTTTAAACTCATGTCGACCGATAGTACTATAGATTCTTTCACCAATTTCTAGTTTTTTTGAATACTTTTCTCTTAAAGGAAATCCTGACATTTTTCTCAAAAAATTATCAATAAACACATAGAAGCAACTTAGAGCAGATGTAGGATAACCTGGTAAAATAAATATTAATTTCTTTTTCAGTTTTACAAAGATAATTGGTTTTCCTGGTTTGATTTTAACTCCATGTACATAAATCTCTATATCAGTAAAATCATCTAAAACTTTTGGACCTAAATCTCCTTCACCTTTCGATGTACCTCCAGAAAGAATCAAGATATCGCTCTCATTTAATGCTTTTTCAACAGCATTTTTCAAATCATTATAATCATCTTTTACAACACCTAAGAAATTCACTTGCGCACCTGTATTTTCAATAGCTTTTTTTAGTACAACTGAATTTATATCATAGATCTTACCAATCTCTAATTTGTTTATATCGGGGCTTATTAATTCATTCCCAGTGCTAATAAGACTTACTATCGGTTTCTTGTATACCGGGACTTCTTTAATACCGCATGAAGCAAGAATTCCTATAGTTGCTAAATCAATTATAGTGTTTTCTTTAACTATAATATCTCCCTTCTTTACATCATGCCCTATTTCAATAATATGAGTTCCTGGTGTCACAGCTTTAGAAATCAAAACTTCGGATTCTTTTTCATCAGTGAATTCAACCATTACAACTCCATTTGATTTTTCAGGGATTGCAGCTCCAGTCGCTACGTAAGAACATTGCCCCTTATTTAACTCTTTTTGAGGAATATCTCCAGCTTGGATTGTTTCAATCAATTCAAGTTCAATTAGATTATCCTCTTCTGCTCCAAAGGTATCTTTTGCAATGACAGCATATCCATCCATTCTTGATTTTCGAAAATGAGGAACATCGATATTGCTAATAACATCCTGAGAAAGTAGTCTATTAAAACTTTCTGCTAAATTAATTATTTCTTCTTCAAATTTCAATCTTGGAAGTGAATCAAGAATATTCTTGAATTCATTTACACTAATAGTTTTTAAAAATTTCATCAAAATTCTCTAATCTATATTTCAATTATTAATAATTCACTATTTAATATTTAATAGATCAATTTTAATGAATCCATTCAGATGATCCATCACTATAATCTTCCTTTTTCCACACAGCTATTTCTTTTTTATACATCTCGACAGTTTTCCTTATAACCTCAAATCCTTCTTTTCTATGTGCTGAAGCGACAACAACATAAACAAGATCTTCAGAAAGATCAAAGTCTCCTTTTAAATGAATGAGTTTAATATCAATAATTCCATTTTCTTGTTTTAATTTCTCACATATTCTGAGAATACTCTTATTTGCTAAATCATCATATGCATCAATTTTCATGCTAATTACTGGCTTACCACTTACAGAAGTATCTCTTACAATTCCGATAAATGTGTGGATTGAACCAGCTTTCGATATATTAGGATTTTTTTTTATTGACTTAATTATGCTTTCTAAATCAACATCTCCCTTATTATATATTCCTGATTTAATTGATATTTCTTCATTAGATCTCATATAAGATTAACCTCCGGATACCGGTAATAAGAAAGCAATTGTATCGCCATCATTTAAACTAATTAATGATGGATCTTTTTCATAGATTGATTGACTATTTATTATTATTGAAATCAAATTGTGGATCTTTTGATTTTTTTCATCCCATATTATGCTTCTTAAGTTATATTTTTCAAACAGTAAATTCAATAATCCTAATATATTTTTATCTGACAATTCGAATTTCTCCTTCTCTTTACCTGTTATATCCTTAAATTCAGCAAAATATAGGACTTCTACAATCATTTTTTTCAATAAGATTAAATTAGTATTTATAATATGGTTCTCGGGAATCAACCACTTGTTTAACAATTTGTTCATATTTAGATAAAGAATGATGATTTCGGAGAGCTTCCTTAATGTTCTTCCCAAGATCAGAACGATACAAACATCCAAAAAGATTGCCATCACAGCCCACTCTCAACTTAGTACACCCCATACAAAATTCATGGCTAGGTGTAATTGTTTCAACAATTGCAGAATTACTTAATCTGAAAACTTTTCGATTTTGCATAGAACCTCTTGTAATTATTTCTTCAGCTGTGGATTCTAAATTCTCTATAATAGGCTTAACATCTAAATAATATTTCTTATAAAAATCACCATTCCCTCCAATCGCATCTGAAACTTCATGTAATTCAATTAATTGGAGTATATATCCATTATTTCCACAGAAATCAATTAAACTATTTAACTCACCGTCATTAAGTCCTTTCATTATAACGAAATTTAATTTTATAGGATTAAATCCCACTGCTTTTGCTTTTTTCAATCCCTTTAACACAATTTCCAGAGAATCTGAGTCATATATCTTTTTATAGATTTCTGGATTAAGAGAACTTAATGAAACATTTATTCGATTTAGACCTGCTTTATATAATTCTTCTGCTTTTTCATATAAAAGGAAACCATTAGTGGTCATGGAGATATCTTTATATAAATGCAGATCGGAAACATTTTTTATTATATCTACAATTTCTTCTCGACATAATGGTTCTCCTCCAGTAAATTTAATTCTAGTAACATGTAAAATTTCTGCCAAGATTTTACATAATTTTGTTATCTCGTCAACAGTTAATTCTGAAGTTTTAGGTATAAATCCCTCTTGGTCGCAATAGATGCAGTTATAATTGCACTTAGAAGTGATAGAAAATCTAATGTGTTTAATTTCCCTATTACATTTATCTCTCATATACTAAAATCCCTGCTTTTTAATTTTCTTCTCTACTTGAATATCATAGATTTGTGTAAAGGGGTATTGTCCTTCTTCATCTTTTTCGTACATTTTTACAACGTCCCAAATGTTCAAGAGTGCCGTACTTACTCCGGTTAAAGCTTCCATTTCAACTCCAGTTTTGGCAAAACTTTTCACTGTACAACTTACTTTAATATAATTTTCATTTTCAAATTCAAAATCTACATTAATATTAGTTATAGGGATTGAGTGGCAGAGGGGAATAATTTCTGGAACTTTTTTAACTGCATTTATAGCAGATATTTTTGCTATCGTGAAGACATCGCCTTTTTTAATGGTACTTGCCTTTATCCTTTTTATTGTCTCTTTATGAAGCTTTATTTTACCTGAGGCTGTAGCAATTCTAAGAATTGTATCTTTTTCAGAAATATCGATCATTTTAATTGAAAATTCGAAATTGCGTCATGTATATCAAGAAATAACGATACCATCTTTAAAAAGATTATCCCTTTCTTTTAAAAACAATATTTAAAAATGAGAAGTATAAAATATTGCTTTATTTTTAAAGGAAAATAGAAATAAGTAACTTTAGAATCAAAACTTATAGAGAAAATGTTAATTGAGAGGGTTTAAAAGGCTTTTATTATTTTATAGCTATATATAATGATTCTAGAATAATACTAAGAATCTTAGAGCAAGTAGAGATTAAGAATTTGCTTAAATTAAAAAAAGTTTATTTCTATTATGGAAGTGCAAGAGTTCTTGAGGAATTCAATTTAAAGGTCGAAAAGAAATCTCTAAATGCTATTATCGGTCCAAATGGTGTTGGAAAATCTACACTTCTTCGATTAATAATTGGTTTAATAAGACCTAATAGAGGAAAAATAGAATTCCTAGGTGAAAGAATAGATGGCTTAAAAGCTTATAAAATAACTAAAAAAGGAATCTCACTTTGTCCAGAACGTCGAAGATTGTTTTATGATATGAGTGTTTTTGATAATCTCAAAGTAGGTGGGAAATTATTAAAAAGCAGGGAAATTTTTAAAGACCAATTAAACTTTGTTTATGAGACATTCCCACGTCTCAGAGAAAGAAGAAAACAGCGAGCAGGAACGTTAAGCGGGGGTGAACAACAAATGCTTGCGATAGGCAGAACATTAATGTCAAAGCCCAAACTTCTTTTATTGGATGAACCTTCAGTAGGCTTAGCTCCAATTGTGAAAAAAAAAATATTTGATGCAATTAGAAAAATAAGACAAGAAGGAACAACGACATTATTGGTTACACAGGATATATTTTTTGGAATGTATGTTGCAGATCTTATTCATGTCCTTGAAGACGGTAAAATTAAAATAACAGGAACAAAAGAACAATTAGAAAAAGAACCTCGAATAAGAAAAGTATATTTGGGAATTTAAATGATTTAAATTTTTAAAATTAGTCATAATATTTTAACATCTGTAGCTTTAAAGTTGATAAATACTTCAGAATTTAATTTTAACTGTAAATTTTTACGAGATAATTCAGTTATTGTTATTAAAAATTTCTCAGATTTGCATTTAACTATTAAATGACAAATATTTCCAAGTTCACGGATATTTTCAATAATCCCTTTGAATGTATTTCTATAACTAGTGTTTTTAGCAGGTTGTTTAATGATTCCGATACTTTCTGGCCTTATACAAACTTTTACGTCCCCTTCTTGTTGACTTGAAGCTGTTATAATTAAATCACCAACCCTAATTTGAGATAAGCCCGTTAGTTTATCTAACTCCGCAATACCATATAAAATGTTTTCATATCCAACAAATAGAGCTGTAAATTCATCCTTTGGTGCTATAAATATTTCATTTGGCGTTCCTATTTGAGTTATTTTTCCATTACTGAGTACTGCGATGCGATCTGCATATTTTATTGCTTCAAGAGGATCATGCGTGCTCATAATAATGGTTTTTTCTTTGTCTTCTTTAATCCTCATAATAAAATCATCTAATAACTTAATATTCATTGAGTCAAGGTTAGCTGAAACCTCGTCTAATAAATAAACCTCAGGATTAATAATAAAATTCATTGCTATTGCAACACGTTGCATTTCTCCACCAGATAATGAAGTTGCGTTTTTATTCTCCATTCCCTTCAGTCCAATGAATTCAATAATTTCATTTACAGATTCTCTATAATCCTCAAATTTAATACCGCGTACCCTTAAACCATATGCAATATTATTAAATACAGTTGTATTTCTTACTACAGGTTTCTGCCTAACAAATGAGAAATTCCTTCGATAACTCACTTTTTCTTTTCTTGTAATCTTGGTTAAATCTTGGCTATTAAAAAATATTTGTCCTTGCGTTGGTGAATCGAGTAAACCTATCAATCGTAATAATGTAGTTTTGCCACTACCGTTTGGGCCAATTATAACAAAACTCTCTCCTTTTTTAATCGAAAAGCTAACGTTAGAAAGTACGCTTATTACAGATTTATCTCCTTTATAAAACTCTTTATATAAATTTTTAATATCAAGTAGTTTCGTCTTAATCACCTCTAGATTGGAGTCGAGTCATTCCATAATTCACAATAAGAGCTATCAAAATAAGTATAACTCCCAACGCAATTGCCATTCCAAATTCTCCCATACGTGTTTGAAGTACAATAGAAGTAGTAAATGTCCTTGTCTCCCATCGAATATTACCTCCTACAATCATAACTGCACCCACTTCAGAAATTGCTTGGCCAAAAGCAACAAGATATCCAGCAATAATTGATTTTCTTGAATGTTTTATTAATTCCCACCATAATTGACGTTCATTTGCGCCTAAAGAGAGAACTGTTTCCTTTAGAGAAGGTTCTACACTTTCAATTGCCGCTTTCGCAGTGCCCATAATAATTGGAACTGCTAAAAGAAATTGAGCTATTATCATAGCGGTTGTCGAATATAATAAGCCAAAGGCACCAAATGGACCATTCCGAGAAAGTAATAAATATACGATTAATCCCATAACTACAGGAGGAAATCCCATAAATGTGTTAATTAAATTTGTTAATTCTTTTTTTCCCCTAAATTCTCTCAAACCTATGTATGAACCAAGTGGTAGTGCCACTAACGCTGCTAAAAATGTAGATGTTAGTGAAACTCGAAATGAAACTGCTATTACTCCCCAAACCTCAGCATCAAATGTAAATATTAAACGAATTGCTTCTAATATCCCTTCTAAAATTTCATTTGCCATAATTCCATCAAAAATTCGTTTTTCGAATACAAAGCATAAAATATTATTAAAAAAAAAATTTTTATTAAAATTGTTTAAATAGTTAATCCTGCAAATTCTGCCTGAAAGGGAGTCCATATGGCGAGTTCATCATCAGTAGTAGGACAACTGCAACTACTATCACAGGTACCAAAATTAGCATGAAATAATATAGCATTATTTTTTCTGTATGCATCAATTAGTGCTTGGCCATAAGGTGATGTTAGAAAGCCAATAAATCTGCAAACAGATAAATATTTAACATGTGGATGTAAAACTGGATTAACAGGTATAGCACCATATGGATTAAGTAGATAATCTTCACTAACCACGGATTCTGCTAAAATATTCAAGGATGTATAAGTATCATTAAAAGTTAACCATGTACCTCTATCCACAAGAGTATAACCCTCATGAGCAAGATCAACATCTTCATATGTCATTAATAAAGTTGTTGCCATGCCTTGGCCTGTTTCTGTGTACTTATCTGGTTGTCCACTCCATCTTATTGCAGCAACAATACCAATCATTGCCCATAATTCTATTTCTTTCGAATGAGTCCCTGAACCATCTCCTCTAGAATAAAATGTCATATTCCCAGTATCCATTGCATCTCTCAATTTTGTCATTACAGTTGTGATATTATCACCGGCAAGTAGATTAGCAGGATTAGAAGAATGTCCAACAATTATAAAATCATTGTACATAATGCACGCACGATGAATACCGTACGGAATCCCATCCTCTCCAAGACTAGCATTAACAAAGTCATTTTCCCTCGATCTTGAATGAACTAGTATCACATCAGCGTTCCCATCCTTCCCGTATGTGATTGCTGTGCCTGTGCCAACAGATAACACTTTAATTTGAATTCCAGTCTCTTCAGTAAATTTTGGAAGTAAGTAATCTAATAATCCTGAATCATACGTAGATGTTGTAGTTGCTAATGTTATTTTTTCTGGGTTTTGAGCATTTAAATAGTCGATTATGAAATATGTTCCAACTGAACCTCCCGCGATAATAATAAGTGCTAAAATAACAGCTGTTTTATGTTCACTTAATATTGTTTTCAATGGTTTTCGAGTTGACATTATAATCAAATTGATTTTTTTGAGTAAATTTGATACTCTATCCAAATTTTCTTCAAATTTAAACGTTATGTTCTGCAAGTTATAACGTCCATGAGCATCCTACTCTTATTCTATTAAGACTTAGAAATTCCTTTGACAGTGAATAGAAAGCTTAAAAAATATAAAATAAAAATTAAACAATAAAGATTTAGAATTAAGAGAAAGAAAAATATGTTAAATAGATTAATCTCATGTTTTTGTAGATAATTTCTTTTTCCAAACAATCAAAATAATAAATACAAGAATAGTGAACATAATTGTTAAGTATACTTGTACTTCTGCGATATTGAAAAGCCAGCAAATATTATTAGATATATGGAAAAGGATTGTAGCAAATGTACTTCCTCTCGTACTATTGTAAATAAATGTTAATACTATAGCTCCAAGAAAAAGCCCATAAAGCCATCCAAATAACATATCTATATGAAAACGATAAAAAAACATTGGCGTATGCCAAAATCCCCAACCAATAAATAGGATAATAGTTGATATTAATGGATTATATTTTTCTTGCAATTTAGGTAAAGCATATCCTCTCCATCCTATCTCTTCGAATACACCATAAAAAACAGCTCCAGTTATGATCCATATGAAAATTGAAATGGGATCTGCAATTCCTTCATTGAGTAGATAAGCTCCTAGATCAATAAAATTTCCTGTAAAAACCAAGTTTAATAAAATCGTTAGGATCAAGAAAATTGGCATAATCAAGGCAGAAAAAAGAATCCAAAAAATACTTATTCTCCATTTGATAATTGAATCCTTGAGACTTTTAAGTCCTTCTTTTTTGTTTGATATATAAACTATTATTATAGCAGAAATTGTTGGACCTAATGAACCTAGAAAATGCCAAATCATACTTATTGAGAGAATGCCTAAACCAGTTAAAACTAATGGCATCACTAATATCCATGTAGATATCCACGCAATTATAAAGTAACTGAGGAGAGGATATTTTTTTATAGTATTTGTCATCTTTGCTCTATTTTCACTTTTTTATTTTTGAGATTTTCTAATTTTTATAATTAATCATACATTATAGCTCTCCAATTATCTGTTTAGCCCAAACTCTTGCTTGTTCTTTTGCTTCATCTGGATCATATTGCTTTGGCTCTTTAAAACGAATTTCCCCCATTATTTTTATGTCTTTGAGAGCCTCTTCAAATCGTTTCATAGCTTTAACACCATCACCACCACTACATGTCCAGAGTGCAACATTTTTTCCTGATAGCTTAAATTTTGATATGAATGAACGAATAGGTGGAGAAATGGTCCAAGCCCAAACTGGAGTTCCTAAAATAATTAATTCATAATCCAGTGGATTGATATCAAACTCTTCTAATTTAGGTTTCTTTTTCATTGTGGCTTGAAAACCACCCCAAATATATTTCATCCCACTTTCAGCATTAAGTTCTTTCACAGGTTTCAATTCAAGAAGATCTGAATCTATTGATTCTGCTATAGCTTCAGCAATCATTTTGGTATTCCCCGTGAGAGAATAGTAAACAACTAAAACTTTTTTCATAATTTTTTATACCTCCTAATTTTTATGGTTCCCTTGGTTTTAATCCGTCTGCAATCATTTCAAATGTAAAATTGATAACATCGTCAGGTTCTAAATTAAAGATTTTCTTTATTCTATCTTTTGAGTGCATTAAATCTTCGATTAATCCTCTTGTAATTGTCGAAAGGACATAACCAATCATGAAAGGAGATATATCTGCACGAATTGTCTTGCTCTTTACTGCTTCAGTTAATATATTCACAAAAAGATCTCGATATTTATTACTTAAATCAAGATATTCTTTTTCGGTGTCGGAAAGTTCACTTTTTAGCTTGGATATGATTTCAGGAAGCTTTTTCCCAATATCGTGGAAAATCGAAGTATAATTTGGATAATCTTTAGAAAATTTATAATATGCATATCCTACTGCCATAAGTTGTTTTATTCCTGATTTTTCTTTATTAGTAAATTCTCTTGTATACTCGATTATCAACTCATAAGCTTTAATACCAATTGCAATATATAACTCATCCTTAGAAACAAAATATTTGTAGACGGTTCCTTTACTGAATTCTGACTCACTGGCAATTTCATCCATCGTAGTTTCTTCATAACCTTTTGATAGAAACTTTTTTTCTGCTACTTCTAATATAATCTGCTTTCTTAATTGTGTTTCTCGTTCTTTTCTACTCAATTTCTCTAATTTTTTATTTTCCATAATAAACCAACCATTTTTTTATAATGACTAAGAGTCATTTTTTATACCAAGGGTTATTAATAAAATAGAAATCATTCTCATATTTAAACTTTTGGTTCAAAAAATGACTCTTGGTCCAATGCATTTTTTGACCGTAAGGTGCTTTTAGAAGAAAAATTGGTACGGATTAAGGTTGCTAAAATTAAGTATAATTAGCTAGAATGATACTAATATCAATTCTAGCATAATTATACAAAAATCGAATATTGGTTGAAGGGATTTTAACAAATATGAATCTTAGATCTAGTAATTTCAGTATTGTTACAAATTAATGTTAATATCGATGAATATAATTCTTGAAGTTGAAATGGTTTTTTCTTAAAATCTATTGCGCCTGCTGCTAAAGCTTCCTTTTTTATGGTACTATCTCCACTAACTATAAATATTTTAACATTTCCATCAATTTTTAATATTTCTTTAGTTGCAGCAATTCCATTTTTAATAGGCATATGATAATCCATAATAATTAAATCTGGTTTGTTTTTAAATTCTAAATATTTAACTATTGCTTCAATTCCATTTTTAGCATACCCTATAACATCAAATCCTTTGAATTCTAAAAATTGTGTATACAATGTTAAAATTGAATCATCATCATCAACTATAAATATTTTATTCATCTTTTACCACCATTTATTTCTTTATTCAATTTTAAAAAGATAAAAAAAGCTAACCAATTTTAATTTCTGTTAATAAATCTTTCAGATCTTCTGCTAAAATTCCTAATTTTTGTGTAGTTTGCAATATTTCTTCCATTGATGCTGCTTGTTGTTCAGTTGAGGCACTTATCCCTTCTAATGAAGTAGATGTCGAATGAATATTGTCTAATATCTCACCAATTTTACTACTGCTATGATCAACAGCATTTTTGGATTCTACGGCTAATTTCCTTACTTCATCAGCTACAACAGCAAATCCCCGTCCATGCTCTCCTGCCCTTCCTGCCTCTATACTGGCATTTAGTGCTAACAAATTTGTTTGTTCAGAAATACTCGATATAATGTTCAATATTTGTTTCATTTCATGAGAATTATTCATAATTCTAGCTCCTTCATCTGCAACCTTTTTCGTTGAAAATGAAATTTCCTCTGAAGA